>DATKHW010000354.1:0-9901 GCA_035546275.1 Gemmataceae bacterium | reverse complement strand
CGGAGGCGCGTTGTAGTCCAGGTTGCGGGCAGTTCTCCACGGCCTTCGTGCCGTGGCCGCATTGAAGCGCCACCCTGGATTGATGACTTAACGGCGGGATTAGGTTCTCCACGGCCTTCGTGCCGTGGCCGCATTGAAGCGGGACCATCTCCTCCATCGTCGGCCGCTGGGGGGATCGTTCTCCACGGCCTTCGTGCCGTGGCCGCATTGAAGCACGGCACCGCCGCTGCCATATCCGCCGCCGCCCTGTCCCTGGTTCTCCACGGCCTTTGTGCCGTGGCCGCATTGAAGTTGGCCGACGCGATCGCGGCAGGCCGAGATAACGTCCTCTTCCCGCGTCTCCCCGGCCGTGTCGATGCAGTCGTTGGGCGCGATGACCCGCGTGCCGTGATCGACGGCGACGCCGCACAGACGGGCCGAATCGGCGCCGCGAACCATTCTGCCGATATCCTCGGCAACCAGCGGGTCCAACTCCCGGATGCGGAGCAAATCCTCGATCTCATCCAGTTCCGGCCGATCCAGCCGTTCGCCCTCGCCCTTAGTGGCGATGACTCGGTGCTCGACCGGCCCCTCGCAGTAGTCCGCCACGACTTGCTTGGCGTGATCAATTTGATCTTCTAAGCTCAACTCCTTTTGGTTTTGGCAGCCGCTGATCCGGGCGATGATGCCCGCCGCCAGAGTATGCCCATTGCGCGGGCTAATTGCGTTCGAGCGTTGCCTGTCGACGCCTCCTTGTAGGGAGGCGTCGAGGCGAAAAGGATTGGCCCAGCGTGCCAATCGATTTGACTATTCGTGAGAATCCATGACCACGGGTGCTAACCGCTGGCCGATCACAAACCCAAAAGGATCTGCGAGTTGCTGCGACAACCGTAAGCCCGGTCGTAACTTACGGCAATGGATGGTCCGAATCCCGTCCTCTCCGCTTTCCTGCATCCGTTCCAATCGCCGTTCGCCGCACATCCGGCCCGGTCCGCTGGCTGTCCTTGTCCCGTTCTCCCTTTTAAGCGGTCGCGCTGCCTCCGGGCCGCAAGGTTCGTCGGCCGCTCGCCGTTGTGCCCAACACGCCGGCGCGTTAGGGTGTGATTAGGTGCAGCGCATCTCGCCAAAATCAGCGGGGCCGAGCCGCGAATCATATAAAGGATAGACGGTCCAGACGTCGCCGGAGGAATGATCGTGTACTGGCTCGACACCACGATTCTGGTCCTGCTTGCCGCCGGCGCGGGCCTGGGCGCGTGGACCGGCCTCCTCAAGCAGATCGTCCGCGTTGTCGGCCTGGTCGCCGCCCTGGCCGCCGCCGTCTTCTTCCACGGCACGGCGGCCGACGCGCTCCGCAAGTCGGTGCTGCAAGGGTCCGACCCGATGCTCGCCGACGGCGTCGCTTATGTGGCCGTATTTCTGGGCGTGCTGCTGGCCTTCCAGGTCACGGCCATGCTGATCGACCGCTTGCTCAAGGCCGTCAAGCTGAAATGGGCGGACCGCGTGCTCGGCTGCATCGTCGGCGGCTTCAAGACGGCCCTCATCCTGGGCGCCCTCGCCCTGGCGGCGATGGCCTTTCCGCCCAACGACGCAACCATCGACGCCTTGAAACATTCCCAAATCGCTCCCGTCCTGGCGCGCGGCGCCTACCTGGCCTGGCAGGCCGTGCCGCCGAGCTACACCGAGCGCCTCCGCAAGAACGTGGATCCCCTGTTCCAGGACATGGCGCTGCCCAGTCCTGCGTCGAAGCCGCTGACGCCGCCCGCGCCGGAACACAAGTCCTGACCGGGTTCCTTTTGCAGGAAGCGATCCGATCGCGGCGCAGCCTTGCCGTTCCTGTTGCCTGAAAAAAAAGCGCACCGCCCCTTGTCTTGCGGCCGCGTCGCGCCTATTGTGCTGACGCCATTTCAACGCCCGTTTCAGCGACCGGGAAAAGTCCTCTTCGCCGACGCCGTCCGGCCTTTTGTGTTTGTAGGGTCCGTCCACCTTCGCCCAGCGCAAAGGAGCCTCTCCCATGTTCCGTCGCCGCCATCGCCGTATTACCCCCCTCTGACTCTTTAATTCGCCGCCCGCTCCTCATTCTGGAAGAGCTGGAGCCGCGCACGCCGGCCGGCGCCTTGACGCTGGCGTCCAATCCGCTTTACTTCATCGAGGGAATGCCGTTCAGCTCCTCCTACGTCCTGGCCGGCCTGACCGACGCCGCCGGCGACTCCAACCCATCGGACTTCACCGTGTGGATCAACTTCGGCGACGGCAGCGCCCCCGTGCAGGCCTCCCTCTCCTGGAACGGCAGCGGCTTCAACGTCACGGCGCCGGGCCACACTTACGGCCAGGTCGGCACATACGACGTCACATTCTCCGTCAGCGACGTCGCCGGCGATCAGGCCACGTTTCAGCAGATCGCCACGGTCGGCGACGCCCCCATGGTCCCGCTCAGCGACGGCCTGGCCCCGACGGCCAACGCCGGCCAACTGTTCAGCGGCACGCTCGGCCTCTTCAACGACGCCAACGCGGCCAGCACCGCCGCCAATTTCACCGCTGTGATCAACTGGGGCGACGGCGCCCCCAATTCGTCTGCCACCATCAGTCCCTTCAGCAACGGCGGCGGCGGCGCGTCCTTCGAGGTCAACGGCAGCCACACTTACGCGACGGCCGGCAATTACGCCTACACCCTGACGATCCAGGATTCCGGCGGCGGCAGCCTCACCGAACTCGGCTCGTTCGTCGTTACGAACGGCGGCCTCGGCGGCGGCGGAGGTGGGCTGGGCGGAGGCGGAGGCGGCGCGCCCCCCACGGGCGGACCCGTCCCTTCCTGGAACTCCCCGACTTTCCAGTGGACGGCCCCCGCCGCCCCCAGCATCACGGCGATTGGGACCCACAACAACGCCGAAGGCGACGCGGTCTCGCTCCAGGTCCAGGCGACCGACCCCAACCCCGGCCCGCCGATCATGACCTACGACGCCGTCGGCCTGCCCGGCGGATTGACCATCAGCCACTCGACCGGTCTCATATCCGGGACCGTCGGCTACGGCGCCGCCGAGGCGTTCGGCGGCGTCTATAACCCGACCGTCATCGTCGGCGACAGCGACGGCGCCAGCGCCTCGACGACCTTCACCTGGAACGTCGCTCCCACCCTGCGCTCGCCGGTGATTTCGCCCGTCCCCAACCAGACCAGCGAAGCCGGCGACACGGTTTCCGTCCAGGTCAACGCCTCGCAGCCGGATGGCTACCAGATCGAATACGACGACTCCGGCCTGCCGCCCGGCCTGACCATCGACAGCTTCAGCGGCGTCATTTCCGGGACCATCGACCCCAGCGCCGCCCAATCCGCCCCTTATGTCTCCACCATCACCGCCACGGTTACGAACGCCACCAGCAGCCAGACGGCCAGCACGACGTTCGACTGGACCGTGAATCCAGGGACGCAGCCGCCGGTGCTGACCTCGCCGGGCGATCAGACCAACGCGGTCGGCGACGGCGTTTCGCTGAGCCTGTCGGCGACGGACGCCAACGGCGATCCGCTCACCTGCACCGCCGCATCCTTGCCGGCCGGCCTGAGCCTCGACCCCGGCAGCGGGACCATCAGCGGCACACTCAGCAATTCCTCGGCCAGCACGTCGCCCTACACCGTGATCGTGAGCGCGTCCAACGGATCAACCAGCGCCAGCCAGACGATCCAGTGGACGGTCAGCGGCGTCAGCGTGCAAAACCCCGGCGATCAGAGCAACCTGGACGGCGATACCGTCTCGCTGCCGATCGCCGCGACCGACGTGAACAACCAGACGCTGACCTACAGCGCGACCGGCCTCCCGCCAGGACTGACGATCGGCGCCTCAAGCGGCGTCATCGCCGGCCCGATCGCCTCCACGGCCGACGCGAACGGCCCCTACGCCGTCACGGTGACGGCGACCGACGGCACGTACAGCCAGAGCCAGTCGTTCAACTGGAACGTCGCCCGCCTGGCGCTGGCGGCCCCGGATAATCAAAGCGGCGTGGAAGGCGGCGCGGTCTCCTTGCCGCTGACGGCGACGGACAACCTGGGCGCGCCCACCTACAGCGCCGTGGGTCTGCCCGCTGGGCTGAGCATCAACAGCAGCACGGGACGGATTTCAGTCACATTGGGGATCGGTGATTACCTCAATAGCCCCTATCAGGTCACGGCGACGGCGACAGACGGGTCCAGCAGCGAAAGCCAGTCCTTCGTGTGGACAGTGACGCCGCGCGTCGGCTTGACCAATCCCGGTCCCCAGGCCAATGCCGCGGGCGACGCCGTGTCGCTGCCCCTGTCGGCCGCGGACCTGGCGGGCGCCAACCTGACCTACAGCGCCACCGGCCTCCCCGCCGGCCTTAGCGTCAGCGCGTCCACCGGCGTCATCAGCGGCGCCATCGCCGCCGGCGCCGCCAACGCGTCCCCCTATTCCGTGACGGTCACGGCCTCCGACGGCACGTCCAGCAGCAGCCAGACTTTCCTCTGGTCCGTCGGCGTCGTCTCCATCCCCCAGCCCGGCACGCAAACCAACCTCGACGGCGACGCCGTCTCGCTCTCCGCGGCCGCCCATTACCACGGCGCCGGCACGCTCGGCTATTCCGCGACCGGCCTGCCGATCGGCCTCGGCATCAACGCGAGTTCCGGCCTCATCTCCGGCACGGTCTACAACACGGCCGATGCGGACGGACCCTACGACACGACCGTCACGGCCACCGATGGGACCTTCAGCGGCAGCGTCTCGTTCACCTGGAACATAAACTCAGACGTGTCGCTGGACCCCATCAGCGACCAGACCAACGGCGTCGGCGATGTCGTCTCCCTTCCCGTCTTGGCCGGCGACCAGAGCAATGGTACGCTTTCCTACAGTGCGACCGGCCTGCCGGCGGGCCTGGCCATCAGCGGCGCCACCGGCGTGATCTCCGGGACTATCGCGCAGGGCGCCGACGTGGGCAGCCCCTATGTCGTCACGGTCACGGCCGCGGACGCCACAAGCAGCGCCAGCGAAACCTTCAACTGGACGGTGACGCACATTTCCCTGGCCAACCCCGGCCCGCAGAGCGGCGCGGACGACCAGGTCGTATCGCTGCCCTTGCAGGGCCACGACGCCTACGGCGGGACGCTGACGTTCGGCGCCACGGGACTGCCGCCGGGCCTGAGCATCAGCAGTGGCGCCGGCGTGATTTCCGGGACCATCAGTGCGACGGCCGACCAGGGCGGGCCGTACACCGTGACGGCGACGGCGACCGACGGCACGCACACCACCAGCCAGACATTTCTCTGGACGGCGACGGCCGTGGGCGTGACCAGCCCCGGCGACCAAACCTCGACGGAGGGAGATACGATTTCTCTCCCGATTACAGCCGCGACCGGATCGGGGCCGTTGACCTACAGCGCCGGCGGCCTGCCCGACGGCTTGAGCATCAACCCGACCACCGGCGTCATCAGCGGGGTGATCGACCCCGGCGACGCCGAGTCCAGCCCGTACAGCGTGACCGTGGCCGCCAGCAACGGCGCGGCGGCGTTCAGCCAAGCGTTCACCTGGAACATAAACTCGATGGTCACGCTGACCGCCCCGGCCGATCAAACCAACGCCGAGGGCGATACCGTCTCCTTGCCTGTGTCGGCGAGCGACCCGGCCGGGACGCTGAGCTACAGCGCCGACGGTCTGCCGCCCGGCCTGAGCATCAGTAGCGCGACGGGCTTGATTTCCGGCACGGTGGCGGCCGGCGACGCCGTCAACAGCCCGTACTCCGTGGACGTGACGGCCACCGACGGCACGTACAGCACCGACCAGGTCTTTACGTGGACCGTAACCGGCGCGGACGAGACGACGCCGACGCTGACCAATCCCGGCAACCAGGCCAATGTGGCCGGCGATACCGTATCCCTGCCGATCAACGCCGCCGACGCCGACGGAGCGATGTTGATGTTCAGCGCGACCGGCTTGCCGGACGGGCTGAACATCGATCCCGACCTGGGGATCATCTCCGGGACCATCGCCGACGATGCGATCCAGAGCACGCCCTATGTGGTGACGGTCACGGCGGCGGACGGCAACGGGCTGTCCGCCAGCCAGACCTTCGACTGGTTCGTCAATGACTCGACCATGACGGTGCAGGCCAACGCCATCAGCCAGCAGGAAGGGGCCGGCGATCAGCAGTTCACCGTCGCCTCTTTCACCGACCCCGACCTGAACCGCCAAAGCACCGACTACACGGCGACGATCAGCTGGGGCGACAGCCAGACCAGTCAAGGATGGGTGGACGGCTCCAACGGTTCCTACACCGTCACGGGCGACCATGTCTATCTGCAACCCGGCTCTTTCCCGGTGTCCGTAGCCGTCACCGACCCGGCCGGCGGGACGGCGACCGGCACGGCGACGGCGGCAGTTTCCGTCGCGCCGCTGACGGCGTCCGGCGGATTCGTGGACGGCGCGATCGCAGGGACGCCGGCTACGCTGGTCGTGGCGACGTTCAGCGAGGGCAACACCTACGACGCGGCGAGCAGCTTCACGGCGACGATCAACTGGGGCGACAACAGCGCTCCCACGGCCGCCACGGTGGACGGCCTCGATGGCGTGTTCCGCGTGCTGGGCAGCCACACCTACGCCCAGGACGGCTACTACACCGCCATGGCCACGATCTTCGCCCCCGACGGCCAATCGGCGACGGCGACCAGCTCCGTGCAGGTGGGCGACATCCAGGCGGGTACCCTGAACACGCTGACCGTGGCGTCGTTCACCGACAGCGACCCGAATGCACAGGCCTCGAACTTCAAGGCATGGATCGATTGGGGCGACGGTTCGACGGGCATCGGCACGGTGAGCGAATACAACGGCCTGTTCAGCGTGACGGGCAGCCACGTCTACACCGCGCCCGGCGCCTACGGCATCGAGGTGGCAGTGACCGATTTGTACGG
Organism: Gemmataceae bacterium; assembly: GCA_035546275.1. Lineage (GTDB taxonomy): Bacteria > Planctomycetota > Planctomycetia > Gemmatales > Gemmataceae > UBA4732. The sequence goes on along the minus strand of DATKHW010000354.1, from coordinate 3,018 downwards.
CCACGCGATCTACACCGGCACGGCGGTACAGGTAGCGCCGGCGAAGGCGATCGGCAACGACGGCGTGCTAGAATCGACGGTAGGCGTGCCGCTGGCGGGCAACGCGCCGCTGGCCGTGCTGGCGGGGGCGATCGCCGACGGCGCGGCCCAGGCCAGCTATGCCGTGGTGAATTGGGGCGACGGCGTGATCTCGACGGTGACGCTGGGAGTGAACGGCGACCTGTACGACGTGCCGGCGGACCACACGTACCAGACGGCTGGCACCTTCGGAGTCCAAACGCTATTCTACAACGCGGCGAACCTACTCATCGCGGCGACCGTTTCTTTCGTGGACGCGGCCGCGCCGCCACAAGTGGATGGGCCCGCAGTGGTCCCAGGGAACTCCCAGTACATTTACACTTTCAACGTGCGGATGGATGTCAATCAGATCACGAAGTGGAACGCCAAGGACAGTACCGTCGGCAGCGGCTGGTTTGCCTTGGAGCTACAGGAGGCGGGAAAAGTCGTCGGATTTGACGTTTTCGCTGACTTCGCCAACGAGCCTGCCAAAGGCGACCTGCGCCTCAAGTACTGGGTAACCGGGGAACAAGATCCCCGACAGGTAGACTTTACAGTCACTGTGGTGCAAGTTGATGTCAAGGATCCGGTGGATGATCCTGCCTTCAACCACAAATCGACACCTCGGCTAGTGGGTCCGGCATCAAGCGACTTCGGCCCTGATAAGGACAGGGCTGCCATTATAATCGACACATCCGATGGCGAAAATCAAGGTATTGAGGCGTATGCCAATGTGGTCTTGAAGGGGCCCAATGGCAACGAGGGTGTGAATGACATCAGCGTGGGCTTCATCCAGCATGGCACGTTCACCGTCCAAGTTACCTATCAGAATCCGAAGGAAACTCTTACGCCACACTACGATGGGAAGGAGATGTCAACCTACATCAATCTCCTAGACAAACTCGACCCGAAAGATCCCACGGCATGGGCGCAGCACAACCTGATCGCCGTGTTTAGCAGCGCTACGCCAAAGAACACCCAAGCAGAGCTTCATTTCAATGACTCTCCTTCTCGGACGGCGCCCCTAACCTATAATCAAGCGCCAGACACAGTCCTTAATCTCAACACCTGGCCAGACCTCGATCTTATCAAGACGATCACGTTCAAAGCGAGCTTCATCTTGGACGTAGCCGCTGTTACCAAGCAGTCAGGGGGTGGCGCATCGGACGACTATTTCGCGGAGGCGAGAGCACCTTGGACCGTGGACGCCTCAGGGACCGTGACCCTGAAGCTGAACCCCGACACGCCGAAAAAATCGACCTTCATATACAAGCCCGACCACAACCCCGCAGTGAAGTCGCCCGATTCATGGTCAACCCTGGTCGTAAAGTCCGCGACCCTAGAGAACACGTCAGGCCCAATCTTAAACGACGTGATCCGAGGTGCCACTTTCTCTTGAAAGGAAGGCAGCATGACGTTGATGCACTGACAGATCTATGTCATTTGCCACCGGGATTTACTGACACGGCATGAAGGAGCAGGTCTTAGTGGGCGGAAATGTTCCATAGGAACCCGGGTCCAAATTGGAGAATCTGCATATGTTTACTCTACTGTTGATGTTTGGCTCTCTTTGCGACTCGCCATCGGAGGGAGCTGAGCCAGAAACACCCCTACTCCCTCCAAATGCTTATCTTGTGCAGGCGCGCGTAATCCGCGTAAGCGAGGCGGAAGACCGTGAAGCGGAGTTCGTGATTGAACACGTCTACGCTGGGGACCCAGCCTTGGTCGAGCAGAAGTTTCTGCTAACCGACTACTTACCCCGGAGTGGGTCGCGAATAAACACCAAGTACCTGTGCCCACGCCAAGTCGGGGAAGTAGGCCTGTGGTGGGTCGGGATACAAAAGGATACATCATCGGGAGAAAATCAGGCTAAGCCTAGCCTCTTCTCATATCACGATTTGGCTCATGCACTACCGCGCATTTACCGCTCCTTCCCCGTCGTGCTTAAGGGCGGAAAGCCGCAAGACTTGCGCTGTCCCCCCATTCAGTACGGTGACCTAGCGAGTGACCCTTATGACTTCGGAACCGAACGCACGCTACAGTGGGCCGAAGCAATTGAGAAGGTAACCAGGGCGAGCGGCGACGACAATCGTATTAAGATACTAGAGACATACGTTAAATCCGACAATGCGCCTCTTTCTGCGTGGGCCATTTCGACCCTATCCCGCTTTCTCGACCCGGAAGGGAAAAAGCAAATACTTACTTCCTCAGGTGCGCAGAGAAATGATTGCGAACTGGTGATACGGCACCCATCTGTCGCTAAGCTCCTACGCGGCGATGTTAAGGCCGCACTGGAGAACTATGCGGAAAACCGGGAGCTAACCATATACGCTCAAGCCGAATTGGATAGGGTCTTGATGCGAATAGATGGCGACGACTGGCTAGCATCTAACCGGCGGCGAAACATGCTTTTTCGCTGGAATGATGTCACAGATCCAATCGACCGTTACTTCATCAATACTCGACTCCACGAACTTGATAAGTAAAAATAGGCGGCGGCGCGGGCCATCGCGACTATGTAGGCCAAGATCACCGCGAATGCTCCGCTCGCCATGAATCTGGCGGCGAGCGGCGCGGTGCAGTTGCACTCGACCCTTGACCCAAACACGCGGAGGGTTCGGCACACACTGCTCTATGCAGGAGACCCCCTGACGCTGGCCACCGCCGCGAGGCCGCCATGAAAGAGTTGGCCACCGCCGGCGCGGGGATCGAACCCGTCCTGCGCAAAGCCCTGGAAAACAACCCCTCTGAGGAAGTCCGCTCGCGCATCGAGAAGTTGCTCAAGCAGATCGACGACTGGATCGTCACCGACCCCGACATGCTGCGCGCCCTGCGCGCCATCTGGGTGCTGGAGCGGATCGGCACGCCCGAGGCGCGGGCCGTCCTCCAAGACCTGGCCAAGGGCGCGCCGGAAGTCCGCCAGACCCAGGAAGCCAAGGCCGCCCTCGACTTCCTCGACAA
>DATKHW010000353.1:0-4953 GCA_035546275.1 Gemmataceae bacterium | reverse complement strand
CCCTCTCCCCCGAGCACGGGGGCGAGGGGCTTATGGGACAGACTCTGACTCAATCACTTGCTGGCGCTGCGGGCTCGTCGGTCAGCGCTCAATCCGCCGCCAGCGAATAGCAGACGATTTCCTTGTCGTTTCGCACGAAGATGCACTTGTCGGCATAAGCCGGGTGCGACCAGACCACCGACCGCCCCATCGCCTTGTTGGTCGGCTCCAGCAGGTGGGCGCGGTCGATTTCCTCGTATCCAGTCGGCGTCAATCGCGCAATGATGAGATCGCCTTTTTCATTGAAAAGAAACCAGCGGTCGCCCTGCGGCGTCAGGAAGGCGTTGGCCCAGCGCTCCGTCGGCTCCTTGACGCTGCCGGTGGCCCGCAGGTCCTCCCAGACGCGCGAGCCGTCTTCCTCCTTGATGCAGCGCAATTGACCGAAACTGCACACGCCGTAAATGCAGCCGTCGCGGATATAGGGCGTACACATGATGCTGTGCAGCGTGTCGGTCAGCTTGGGCATCTCGCCGCGGCCCTTGCCCTTCCACAGCAGCTTGGCCGACGGGTTGCCGTCCTCGGCCGTCAGTTGCAGCATCATCGATCCGTTGTAGAAGGCGGTTACGAACAGCTTGTCGCCGTCCAGCCGCGGCGTGGGAATGGACAAGTTTGAGGTGAGCTTGAACGCCTGCGACCAGTACGGCTTGCCGGTTTCGGGGTCCAGGCCGTTGACCGCCTCCGGCGTCCAGATGATGAGCTGCCGCACGCCGGCGGCGGAGTAAATCATCGGCGGGCAGTAGCCGATCTGCTCGGTCTCCATCGACAGCGAGCGCCATTTCTCGGCGCCGGCGCCCTTGTCGAAGGCCACGACCACGCTGCCGGGGCCGCCGACGAGACAAATGACCTTGTCGCCGTCCACCAGCGGATGGGCGGCGAAGCCCCACGTCGGCACGGGCGCCTTGTACGCGGGGTCCTTGACGAAATCCTTGGCCCAAATGTCGTTGCCGCTCTTGGCGTCATAGCAATGCAGATTGCCCATCGCCCCCAGGAAGTAGACCTTGCCGTCGGCGACCGTCGGCGTGGCCCGCGGGCCGGCGGAATAGGAAATTTGATACTTGCAGGGGTACGATTTTTTCCAGAGAACGTGTCCGTCTATTTCGTCGAGGCACCAGAGCCGTTCTTCGCCGTCGGAGTTGGACGCGAGGAACGGGTTGTCCGGGTCTTTGGCGTCGGCGGCCAGGACACGGTCGGCCACATAGACTCGGCCGTCGGCCACGGCAGGACCGGCGTAGCCGCCGCCCACCGGCATGCGCCAGCGCTGCTTGGGACCGCCCTTGGGGAACTTGTCCAGGATGCCGGTTTCGCGCCAGACGCCGTCGCGTTGCGGCCCCAGCCATTGCGGCCAATCGTCGGCGCGAACCGATGCGGCCGTGAGGAAGAAGGCCGTTCCGAGGATGCATAACCAGGTCGTGTTGGCGCGTCGCATGTTGGAGTCTCCTGGGCGGCGGGCTTTGCGGCCGTGATAGGCAGATTGTAGGGGTTTCCGGGAAGACAGGTGCAATGCGCTCTTCCCACCGGCGGGTCGGCGTGATATGAAAGGAATACAGTGAACCGTCGCGCGCGGGGAGGGGGTGTTGCACTCTCGCCCGGCCGCGTCGGTGCGTGGCAAGAGTTTTCGTGTTATCCTTCCGTGGGTACGGAAGGGAGACAAGTATGGAGGAAGCATGCCCCTGAGGATGCGCGTTCACGAACGAGAGCCGATCGGCCTGGCCTTGCGCCGCTTCAAGAAGCTGCTGGAGCGGAGCGGCATTCAAAAAGAGCTGCGAAAGCGCAAATACTACGAAAAGCCGTGCGAGGCCCGTCGCCGAGCCGAACTCCGCAAACAGAGCGCCATCCGCAAGGCCAAGACGGCCGTGCGCAAGCCCTGACCCGCCCACCCTGTCCCGGTCACGGGGGCCGCGGACAGCAGACGCCGCCACAGTTGGGCGAGCCGGTCCGCCCGCGTCGATCAAGGAGCGTTCCATCAGTACGTTGACTTCCTCTTCCCTCCGCCCTGGCGCCGGCTCCATCCGGCGCCCCGCTGTCATTCGCCGCCGACTTCCCAGCTGGATGCTGACCGTCCCCTTCATCGGGCTGCACGTCGCCTGCCTCGCCGCTCTGTTCACGGGCGTCAATACCACCGCCCTGATTCTGCTGGCCGTCACCTATTTCCTCAAGATGTTCGGCATCACGGCCGGCTATCACCGCTATTTCGCGCACCGCGCGTTCAAGACCTCCCGCGTGGGCCAATTCATCCTGGCCTGGCTGGGGTGCAGCGCGTTGCAGCGCGGACCGCTCTGGTGGGCCGCTCATCACCGGGGACACCATCGCCACTCCGACACGCCAAAGGACCCCCATTCGCCGCATGAGACGAGCTTCTGGTGGGCGCACGTCGGCTGGGTGATGACGGAAGAATCCGACGACGCTCCGTACGATGCGATCCAGGATTTCTCGCGCTACCCCGAGCTGCGTTGGCTGAACACGTGGCACTGGGTTCCTGGTATTTTCATGGCCGTGGCCTGCTACCTCATCGGTGCCCTGGCCGGCGGCTGGCGCGGCGACTGGAGCACGTACTTCATTCAGGGTTCGGGCTGGACGAGCGTGGTGTGGGGATTTCTGGTCAGCACCGTGCTGACGTATCACGCCACCTTCTCGATCAACTCGCTGACGCACCTGTGGGGCAAGCGCCGCTACGCCACCGACGACGACAGCCGCAACAACCTGCTGCTGGCGCTCATCACTTTCGGCGAGGGCTGGCACAACAACCACCACCACTTCCAGAGTTCCGCCAACCAGGGATTTTTCTGGTGGGAAATCGACATCAGCTACACGACGCTGCGGCTGTTGCAGTGCTTCGGGCTGGTGTGGGACTTGCGAAAACCAGGGGCGAAGGCGCTGGCGTTCCGCAACCTTGAGCTGGCCGCCCAGGCGCCGCCGCGGCAGGCGGGGTGACGATATCCCGGACTGTAAGAAAGGGAGAAGGGGAGATAGGGAGACACTTGCTCCCCTTCTCCCCTGTTCCCTTTCTCCCTTTCTCCCCTATCTCCCTGCCGCCGCCGCGACAGCGTCACCCCATCGTCGGTGGATTGCTCGGCGGCACCGGCGGCTGCGTCGGCGGCGCCGGAGCGGGCGGTCCGCCGGGCAGGTTGGGCGTCGGCGACGGATCGCCGGGCCGGGGCGCCGGCGGGACCGGCGGGATGACGTTGGGGTCCGGATCGCCGGGCCGTGCGGCCGTCGGGCCAGGGCTGAGATTGCGCGGGTCGGCTATCGCGTTGGGCGGACGGTTGTCGAACACGTCGTTCATGGCATAGTCCTCCTCCGGAGGGCGAAACCCCAGGAGAAGGGTGCAAATGCCGCGCCGTGCAATGGCTCGCCGGCCGCTCACTTCCCGCCGACCAGCGGCAGGATGTTCTTGTCGATGCCGGCCTCGTCGGTGAAATCCTCCACGTCCTTAACCAGGTTCCAGTTTTCGATCAATTCCGTCGTCTGGCCCGGCTTGAGCGTCACCACGGGGCCGAGGCTTTCCATCTCGAGGAACTCCTCCTTGGTGAATGTTTCGTAGTTGCAGCCGCCGTCCGGGTAGTTCGCGCCTTCCTTGTAATCGAAGCGCTTGACGAACAGCGTGCCGCCGTTGAGGTAGCCGGTCCAACCGAGCCGATGCCCGAAGCCCAGTTTGGTCGGCCCCTTCTTGGAGTCCTGCCGCAAGGTGATGTACTTGCTGCCGAGCGACCATCGCTTGTCCGTGAAGTCGAAATATGGCCACAGCACCATGTTCAGGCTGGGGCCGTAGTCGGCCGGTTTCGTCTCCGGCTTGACCGGGCCGGGGTGCGGGTGGTGCGGCGGCAGCGGGATGACCTCGACGCCGCCCGGCGCCATCACCGACGGCAGCCACGCCGCCAGGTCGGTAGGTTTGTCGCCGATGTTGGTTATCGCGTAGGAGACGCGGACGTGGCTGCCATTCGGGTCCAGCTCAATCCACATTTCCTTCTGAATCCCGTACTCTTTTTCCGGCGCCGGAGTGAAGAGGAACTGCACGCCCTCGTGGGCGCCTTTCGGATGCTGTTCGGTGTATTTCACCGGCCCGTTGTCCGGGAAGTAGGTGCGCGTCACGTCCTCCGGCCCGACCCATAGCCGCGTGCCGCCGCGGATCTGCCAGTCCTTCTCCCCGCTCTTGCCCAGCTGGTCCTCGAACTCCTTGAAAACATTGGCGCCGCTTGCCAGCTTGTAGCTGATGATGCGCGGCCCCACGTCGAGCGTGACGATCAGCTCGGCGTCGCCGTTGCTGATCTTGAGGTTGTGCTTCCAGCCCTTGTACTCGATTTCCTCGGCCATGACGCCTTTCTTGGGGTCAGCGGCGCGGGTCGGAGCGGCGAGAAGCAACAGGCCGGTCAGCGCCGCGCAGACGACTGCCGCCCGGCGCACAAAGGAGGGAGAGAAACTCACGGATGCATCCTCGTGGTGTGGGAAAGAAACGCCAATGGCTTCAGGGTTGGTTTTCATGCGTGGGCGGCGCCGGCGGCTCGCGGGCTGTGTCCGGCGCAGGCGTGGCCGGCGCCGGATGCGCGGGGGCCTCGTTGGGCAGTTCCTTGCTGCCGACGATGGTGAGGTTCAGGCCGATTTGAACCGGCACCGCCGTGCCGCCCACATCGATCAACGTCTTGCCGTTGAGATACCAGCCAAGCGAGCCGGTCGAGAATTCCTTGACCGGGACGAGCATCTCCTGGCCGCCTATCGTGATCGTCACGTGCTTGGCCTTGGCGCGGAACTCGCCGCGCGTGATGGGACAGGTCGTTTTCTTGGCCATAGGGAACCTCTGGATTGTCGAGAGTTACGCCGGCGTCGGCCGGACCACGGGGCGAATCATACCATGCGGTCCCCCGGAAATGAACCGCCAAACCAGTCCGGAGCGCCAGCGCCGGCCAACCGCGTCGCTGG
>DATKHW010000352.1:0-3444 GCA_035546275.1 Gemmataceae bacterium | reverse complement strand
AACGTTATGGCGGCGTTGAGCAGGACCAGCGAACCCTCCTGGGTCAGCCAGAGGACGGGAGCGCCCTGGTTGTTTTCGCCGCCGTTGGGGTTGCCGCCGTTGGGGTTGAACGTGCCGCCCGGCTGGAACGTGCCGCCGCCGTTGGGATTGTTCGGATTGTTCCCCGGCCCGGTGCCGCCGGGCGGCGGAGGCGGCGCAGGCGGCGCACCGCTGCCAGGGCCCATGCCCATCCCAGGCGGCGGAGGCGGCGCAGGGGCGCCGGCGCCAGGACCGGCGCCGCTGCCGCCAGGACGGAACGTACCGCCGGGGAACATGCCGCCCTGGTTCGTGCCGTTTTCGGCCGGCGTTTGAGAGCCGCCGCCGAGCATGGCATTGGCGTGGGCGACGAGATCTTTCAGGGCGGTGGAGAGCTTGGCGGCCGTCGCCTGGCTGCCCATGTCCACGGCTGCCACGCCGGTGACCTTGTCCGAGGCGCAGTCCGTCAGGCTGAAGCCGACCCAGACCGCGGGCAAGTCCTGCGGCCGATAAATCTTGAGCAGGTCGAGAAGCATCCGCGTCTTTTCATCCACGGCGATTTCCTTGGAAGTCGCCCAGCTGGCCCCCCGATCCCGGAGGAGCACGCCCAGCTGCTCCACCATCGGATCCTTGGTGGACGTCACGGCGCTGACCAGAAGCGGCTGATCGGTTTTCTCGATGCGATCGAACATGGCTTTCATGGCCGGTTCGATGGTGAGGTACGACCCAGCCAGCTGCGCCGTGCTCGGAGGCTTGTTGCCGGGCGGTTGTCCCGCGCCGCCCATCGGGCCGCCGGTGCCGCCGCCGTTGGGGTTCATCATGCCGCCGTTGGGGTTGTTCGGAGGACCGCCGGACCCGCCCGCGCCGGCGCCCGCGCCGCCCTGCAGACCAGGTCCCATGGGGCCGGTCCCGCCGCCGTTGGGGTTCATCATGCCGCTGTTGGGATTGTTCGGAGGACCGCCCGACCCGCCCGGCCCCGCCCCGGCTCCTGCGCCTGCGCTGGCGCCGCCCCCAATTTGCGGGCCCGTCCAACCGGGGTTGGGGTTGTTGGGGTTGTTCATGCCGCCTGCGCCTGCATTTTGATTGGCCGGCGGGGTCGGCTGCGTCGGCTGCGACTTGTACTCGGGATGCCCGTTGAATTGCTTCACGTCGGACAGGAATTTCTGCATCGGCTCCGGATCGGCGAACACCAGCGTGTGGTCGTCGAGGAAGAGCATTTGCAGGTCCGGGTGCGGTCGATTCGCCTTGATGAGCAATGTGCCGATGCCGTCGAAGTCGCGCTTCACGGAGTAGGGCTTCAGGCCGTTGACCTCGTCCAGGCCGTCCAGCTGCAGGCTGGCGATGACGTTGTCCTTGTTGATCGTCAGGCCCTTTTGCGTGTGCAGGATGGAGAAGATCCAGTTCTTGGTGTGGCTAATGGCCGTCACCACGCGCTCCACGCCCTTGCCGTCGGCCGTGTAGAGCGGGAAGGAGAACGTGTCGCGGAACGCCTTCTCGCTGAAGGCGCCCGGCGACAGGGCCGACTGACCCAAACCGCTGTCGTGCAGCCGGTCGATCTGATAATTGACGACGGCTTCCGCGTCGTTGGGCAGCAGGTTCGTCACGTCGGCGATGAACACGCCGCCGGGCGGTGGAACGAAGTTCGGCGGCGGCTTCGGCCCCGGTTGCGGGTTGTTGTTGGGCTGCTGGTTGTTCGACGAGTTGTTGTTGCTGTTCGAGCTGCTCGAATTATTGCCCTTGCCGCCCAGCGTCATGACGAGAATGCAAACCACCACGGCCAGAACGGCCAGGCCGCCGAGGCTGGCGCCGATGATGACAGTCGTGGACGCGCCGCCTTGCTTCTTGCGCGGACGATCGTCTTCCTCGTCGTCCTCGTCGCGCCGCCGGGTCGGCGTCGTCTTCACCTTGCCGGGCGCGCCGGTTTTGATTCCCTGCTTGGCCGGCGCGCGGGCCGCGGCGGCTGCGGCCGCCCCAGGCTTCTTGGCCTTCTTGGTGGGGGCCGGCGTATCGGACGAGCTGTCCTCGTCGTCGTCGTTGGTCTTGCTCTTCGGCTTTTCGACCACGAAGCGGTATTTACATTTGGGGCAGTCGATCTTCCGGCCGATCAGGCCGGGATCGCGAATCGGCACCATCGCTTCGCAGCTCGGGCACTGCTGTTTGAAACTCGTCGTGGAAGCCATGAAGGGATCTCCGCCGCGCTGGGATCGACTCATCTGCGAGCCGAGAAAAGCAAGTGTGGGAGCAACTTCTGCTATCATAGACGAAAGGCACGTAAACTAGCAAAGACGAAAAAGCCGTGCGCGCGCGTTTTTTTGGCGGCGACGGTCGGATCGGCGGGGGAAACGGGGATGTTCGTATAATGCGGGAGGGCGCTTGCCGGGCAGGCGCCGGCCTCAATGGGGAGGCGCATAATGGATCGGGAGAACCCTCCGGGCCGGCGCTTTCGGGATGCCACGAACCGTGAACAGCGCTCATACCACCCTGCTGTATCACTTTTGCCGGCTGCGTCTGCCGCGCGTGCGGCTGCCGGCCGACGTGTTCGCGCGGCAGGCGCTGCGCGCCTTCGACCTGTACCGGGCCAAGTGCCTGCGCGAAAGCCGGGAGGCGTCCTGGGACGACTTTCTCGACAACCTGCACGCGCTGGACTGGTTCACCGCCTGCGCCTGTTTGGCGGGGCTGGAGGAAGGCTGGCGCGCCCTGTTCCACGCTCGCGCCAACCGCACCGACGCCCTGCTCATCGACGCCCTGCGGGCCCGCGCGGTGCGGCTGTTTCCGCGCGATCCGGAGAAGCAGGAAGAGGCCGTCTCCGAGTTCTGGGGCTTTCTCCTGGCCGGCGAACGCGACGGAGCCGTGCCGATTTTGGCCCGCTACGACGGCCAACGGCCGCTGGTGCCGTGGCTCATCCGCGTGTTTCAGAATAAACACCTCTCCGATCTCCGCCATGATCGCGGCCGGCACATGCTGCCGGAAGACGACCTCGACGACCGCGATCTGCCGTTCCCCTCCGAAGCCAACGATCGCTGGCATGAAGAGTTCCGCCAGGCGGCGCGGGAGTGGCTGGCCGAGCTGCCGGACAACGACGTGATCCTCCTGGGTCTGCGCGTGCGCTATCGCCTCAGCCAGCGCGAGGCGGCCACCGTCCTCGGCATCAACGAGGGCAACGTCTCGCGGCAGACCACGAAGCTGCGCGACCGCTGCCTGGAGGAGATCGGCCGGCGCTTGCAGGAAGTCGGCTGGACCGGCGACGATCTGAGCGGATACATTCTAAAGGAGATGGATTCGTTGCTGCTGGACGAGCCGCGGCTCTCCGCCGACCGCTTGGCCGCGCTGCTGGCGGATCGCAACCGCGCTCGTTTTCCTGCCTAGGGTGGGTCGAGCGCGAGCGAGACTCACCGGCGCCGACGCCGTCCCTCTCGGTGGGTCTCGCTC
>DATKHW010000351.1:0-7971 GCA_035546275.1 Gemmataceae bacterium | reverse complement strand
CCCCGACGCCGCCTCAATCCTCGGTCAGGCCCGGATAGTTGCGCATGACCAGATGGGCGTTGATCTTTTGCACCAGGTCGAGCGCGACGCTGATGACAATGAGCAGGCCGGTGCCGCCGTAAAAGCTCGCCACCATGTAATTGATGTTCAGCGTCGAGGTGATGATCGTCGGGATGACCGCCACCGCCGCCAGGAAGGCGGAGCCGACGTAGGTGATCCGCACCATCACCCGCTCCAAATACTCCGCGGTGCGTTTGCCGGGCCTGTAGCCCGGGATGAAGCTGCCGTAGTCCTTCAAGTTGTTGGCCATGTCCTTTGGATTGAAGACCACGGCCGTCCAGAAATAGGTGAAGACGTAGATCATCCCGATGAACAGGACGGTGTACCACCAGCCTTGCCGCTGGAACACCTCCTTGATGACCTCCGCCCAGGTCATCGTTTGCCATGTTTGGGCGATCCAGCCGAAGATGAAGTAGGGCACGACGAGCAAGCTGCTGGCGAAAATAATCGGCATGACGCCGCCCTGATTGAGCATGAGCGGCAGGTTCTGCCGGGTGCCGCCGAAAACGCGGCGGCCGCGGACGTGCTTGGCCGATTGCGTCGGAATCAGCCGCCGCCCCTTGGTGATCGCCACGACGGCCACGACCACCACCACGAACAGAACGACCAAGACGACGATCTTCTCGAACGTGATCTCGGAGCCGGTTCCGCCCAGGGTCAGCGTCTGCCAGTTGAAGTTGCGGCCCTCGAAGAACAGCGACGCCGTGGCCGACGGCATACGGGCGATAATGCCGCACATGATGATGAGGCTGATGCCGTTGCCGATGCCGTACTCGTCGATCTGCTCGCCGATCCACATCAAGAAGATGGTGCCGGTGGTCATCGTGACGACCATCGTTGGGAACGTGAGCCACGTGCTGTATCCCGGAAGCGCCCAGCCCGTGCCCGAACCCATGATGTAGTTGATGTACATGTAGGCCTGGAACAGGCAGATTAGCACGGTGGCCTGGCGGGTGTACTCGTTGATCTTCTTGCGGCCGCTCTCGCCTTCCTTTTGCAGCTTTTCGAGGGGCGGCCAGACGGCGCCGAGGAGCTGGAAGATAATAGAGGCGGATATGTAGGGCATGATGCCCAGGCCGAAGATTGTGGTCTGGCTCAGGTTGCCGCCGCTGAACATCGACACGAAATCGAGGACGTTGCCGAGCGGCCCGCCGCCGCCGACGCCCTTATAGATCTGCGTCTGATCGACGAACGGCAGCGGAATCGAGTAGCCGACCCGGTAAATGGCCAACAGCAGCAGGGTGAAGAAAATCTTCTGCCGCAACTCGGGAATGATGAAAAGGGCCTTCAGCTTACCCATGACCCGCTCCTGTCGAACCGCCAAGACGCCGAGAACGCCAAGGGAAATTCCTTTGTTTTCTTGGCGTTCTCGGCGTCTTGGCGGTGAGTTTTCCTTATTTCTGCTTGGGCGGTCGCGGGCGCATCTTGTTGCGGACCGGCTTCTTGGGCGGCGGGACGACCTCGGCCGTGCCGCCCTTGGCGGCGATCTTCTCGGCGGCCGACTTCGAGAAGTGGTGCGCCTTGACCACCAGTTTCTTGGTCAGGTCTCCCGTTCCCAGTATTCGTACCCCATCCGCCGGCCCCTTGGCCAGCCCAACTTTCTTGAGCGTCTCCTGATCGACCGTCTCGCCGTCCTGGAAGGCGGCGTCGAGGTCGCCGACGTTGACGACGTGGAAGGAGCGGTCCCAGGAGGCGTGGCTGAAGCCGCGCTTGGGGATGCGGCGGAAGAGCTGCATCTGGCCGCCCTCGAACATGACGGCCGGCTTCTTGGCGCCGGCGCTGGCCCATTGGCCCTTGGCGCCGCGCGTGGACGTCTTGCCGTGGCCGCTGCCGATGCCGCGGCCGACGCGCTTCTTCCGCTTGTGCTTGTGAACGCCGATATGAACGGTGGAAAGGTCCATTACAGGGTGACTCCTCTCCTCAGAAGGATGAAGGATGAAGGATGAAGGATGAATCAAATGGGTTCATCCTTCATCCTTCATCCTTCATCCTTTCAGAGGGTGACTCCTCGCAGGCGGGCCGTCTCCTCGCGCGTCCGCAGGTCCAAAAGACCCTGGATCGTGGCTTTGACCAGGTTGATCGGGTTGGAGCTGCCGTGGACCTTGGTCAGGATGTTGTGGATGCCGCACGCCGTCAGCACGTCGCGCACGCCGGGCCCTGCCTTGACGCCGGTGCCCGGACCGGCCGGAACCATAATCACCCGGCTGCTGCCGTACCGGCCGATGACGCGGTGCGGGATCGTGTCGCCGCGAAGAGAGACCCGCTTCTGGCGCTTCATGCGCGCCTCGGCGTCCTTGTTGGCCTTCTCGACGGCCGGCGGCACTTCGTTGGCCTTGCCGTAGCCGTAAGCCACCCGGCCGCGCGTGTCGCCGACGACGACCAGCGCGTTGAAGCTGAACCGCCGGCCGCCCTTTACCACGGCGGCGCAACGGCGAATCTTGACGACGTGTTCTTGCAGCCCGTCCTGGCGCGTGTCACGATCTCTGGCCATAGGTCATTCCTCTCTGCGGAACAAGCCCCGACCGCCAGGCAGCGGTCTCCCCACCGCTCCCTTGCGGTCGCGGCTTGTTTGACTCACTCCGCCGCCGGCTTTTCCTTCTTCTCTTTCTTCTCTTTCTTTTCCTTGGGGGCGCCTTCGCCCTTGGGGGCCTTCTCCGCCTTGGGGGTCTTCTCCGCCTTGGCGGCCGGCGCGGCCGCCGCTTGCGCAGCCAGCTTCGCCTTCTTCCGCTCTTTCGGTTCGCAGCAGATCAGACCCGCCGCGTTGGCCGCCTCGGCCAGAGCCTTCACCCGGCCGTGGAACTTGTAATGGCCGCGGTCGAACGCCGCCGTGGCGATGTTCTTCTGCTTGGCGGCCTCGGCCAGCTTCTTGCCGACTACCTGCGCCGCCTTGATGTTGCCGCCGTAGGCCAGGTCCTTGCGCATCTCCGGGCTGAGACTGCTGGCCGCCACCAGCGTGACGCCGGCCAGGTCGTCGATCAGCTGGGCGTAAATGTGCTTGGAGCTGCGGAACACCGTCAGCCGCGGCCGCTCCGGCGTGCCGGTCAGCGTGCGGCGGACATGGTTGCGGCGCCGCAGCTGGCGCTTGTGCTTGAACTTCTGATGGTTCATGGTCGCCTCGATCAGCCGCCGCTGGTGAAGGACTTGCCTTCCTTGCGCCGGACCTGCTCGTTTTCGTAGCGGATGCCCTTGCCCTTGTACGGTTCCGGCGGCCGAACGTGGCGAATCTCCGCCGCGAACTGCCCGACCTTTTGCTTGTCCGCGCCCGTCACGATCACCGTCATCGCCGGCAGCCCGTCGATCGGCTTGGTCTCCTTTTCCGAAGGCACCGTCACCGTCACGCCGTCGGGCGGCTGCAGCGTGATCGGGTTGGCGTAGCCGACGGTCAGAACGATGCTGTTCTTCTCGACGCGGGCCTGATAGCCGATGCCGACGACGTTGAGCCGCTTCGTGAATCCCTTGGTGACGCCCTCGACCATGTTGGCGATGAGGCTGCGGGTCAGGCCGTGCAGGGCGCGATTCTCGCGCTCGTCGTTGGGCCGCTCCACGTTGATGACCTTGGTCTTGTCGTCGAACGTAACGCGCAGGCTGCGGGGAAACGTGTGCTCCAGCGGCTTGGTCGCCTTGGGGCCTTCCACGACGACCTTGCCGTCCGCCACGCGCACCTTGACGCCGGCCGGGATCACGACGGGTTGTTTGCCGATGCGGGACATAGCCGCTCTCCTACCCCCTGTGGGTCAGGATTCCAATCCTGACGGACTCGTCAGGATTGGAATCCTGACCCACAGGCTCGTTACCACACGGTACACAACAGCTCGCCGCCGACGCGCTGGGCCTTGGCCTTGCGGTCGCTCATGACGCCGCGGCTGGTGCTGAGAATGCTGATCCCCAGGCCGTCCAGCACCGGCTTGATGTCGCGGGTATGCCGATACAGCCGGCGGCCCGGCCGGCTGGCGCGGTCGATCCTGCGGATGACGCGCTCGCCTTCGGGGCCGTACTTCAAAAAGACCCGCAGCACTGTCTTGGGCTTGCTCAGGTCGGGGTCCACCTCGAATTTCGCCTGGCCGTGCTCGTCCACGCCGGCCTGACCCACCTGGTATTCGAGGATGAAGCCCTCCTCCTTGAGGACCTGGGCCACGGCCGCCTTGAGTTTGGTGGCCGGCATGTCCACAGCCGGCCGCTCGATGCGGTTGGCGTTGCGGATGCGGGTGAGCATGTCGGCCAACGGGTCGGTCATCATGGGGAAATCCTCACCAGCTCGCCTTCTTGACGCCCGGAATCAGGCCGTCGCTCGCCATGTCGCGAAAACAGATCCGGCAAATGCCGAATTTCCGATAGACCGCTCGCGGCCGGCCGCACAGCTTGCAGCGAAGCCGGATGCGGATGCGCTCGCGCGGCGGCATTTTCACCTTGTCCGGCGTCTTCCGGCTGGCCTCGAGCTTGGCCATGTGTTTCTTGAACTTCACAAATTGCGCTTCGGTTGACATCGGCTTACGCCTCGCGGAAGGGCATGCCGAAGCCGCGGAGCAGCTCGCGGGCCTCGTCGTCCTTGTCGGTGCTGGTAACGAAGGTGACGTCCATACCCTGGACGAACGTCACCTTATCCGGATCGATTTCGGGAAACACCTGCTGTTCGGTCAGGCCCAGGCTGTAGTTGCCGTGGCCGTCAAAGCTCTTCGGGTTGACGCCGCGGAAGTCGCGGATACGCGGCAGGGCGACGCTGATGAGCCGGTCGAGGAACTCATACATCCGGGCGCCGCGCAGCGTCACGCGGCAGCCGATCTCGTTGCCCTCGCGGAGACGGAAGCCGCTCACCGCAATGCGGGCCTTGCGCACCTGCGCCTTTTGGCCGGTGATCTGCGTGAGCTGCTCGGCCGACTGCTCCATGCGGTTCTTGTCCTGCAGCGCCTTGCCGACGCCCATGTTCACGACGATCTTTTGCAGGCGCGGCAAGCTGAGCACGTTCGTGCGGTTCAGCTTCTTGGACAGCGCCGGCACGATCTCTTTCTGGTAGCGGTCAAACAACCGGGCCATGATGCCTTCTCTCACGTGCTGACAACGGGACCCGCCGATGCCTCAATCTCGCGGCGTGGGGCAGGATTCCAATCCTGCCTGCTAGGAACGGGCAGGATTGGAATCCTGCCCCACGTTACGGCGTCTTCTTCGTCCGCGGCTTGCGGATCACGCCGAGGTTGGCGCTGCACTTGCGGCAAAAGCGCACCTTGCCGCCGTTTTCTTCGATGCGCCGGCCGATGCGGACGCCGCGCCGGCAGGTGGGGCAATAGAGCAGCACGTTGGAAGCGTCGATCGGCATCTCCTTGGAGAGCCGGCCGCCCTGCGGATTGCGGCGGTTGGGCTTCACGTGCTTGTAAACGCGGTTGACGCCTTCGACGACGATCTTGCCCTTGTCGGGAATCACGCGCAGCACCTTGTGGGCGCGGCCCTTCTCGGCGTCGTCGCCGGCGATCACTTCCACCATGTCGTCCTTGCGGACGTGAACCTTGGAACTCATGACTCGACGCTCCGCAGAGCACGCAGCGCGAGCAAGAAGGCACTTGCTCGCGCTGCGTGCTCCTTAAACCACCTCAGCCGCCAGGCTGACGATCTTCGTATAGCCCTTCTCGCGCAGCTCGCGGGCCACGGCGCCGAAAATGCGCGTGCCGCGCGGGTTCTGCTCGTTGTCGATCAGCACCAGGGCGTTGCGGTCGAAGCGGACGTAGCTGCCGTCGTCGCGGCGCGTCGGCTTCTTGATGCGCACCACGACGGCCCGCACCACCTCGCCCGGCTTGACTTCGCCGCCGGGGATCGCCTTCTTGACGCTGGCGATGATGACGTCGCCCAACCCGGCGTAGCGCCGCCGGCTGCCGCCCAGCACCTTGATGCACATGCATTCCTTGGCGCCGGTGTTGTCGGCCACGTCCAGATACGTGTATTCCTGAATCATCGTTCACCTCGTGGGGCAGGTTTCCAAACCTGCCAGTGGATGCGGCAGGTTTGGAAACCTGCCCCACGGTTGTTCATGTCGCCGGGGCGGGCGCGGTCTCGGCGGGGACGCCGGCCGCCACCGCCGGGGCCAACGCCGACTTCCTCACGATCCGAAGCAGCCGCCAGCACTTCGTCTTGGACAGCGGCCGCGTCTCCATGATCTCGACCGTGTCGCCCATGTGCGAATCGTTGGCCTCGTCGTGGACGTGGCAGATGGTCCGCCGCTTGATGTACTTGCCGTAGCGCGGGTGCTTGACCAGGCGGGGAATCTCCACGCGCCGCGTCTTGTTCATCTTGTCGCTGACGACGACGCCGATTTCGACGCGGCGCCGGCCGCGCGCTTCCGGCTGGGCCTTCGGTTGAGTCGGCTGCTGCTCCGCCATAGGTTACTTCGCCCCCTGAACCGCCGCGCCGCGCTGGGCGGCGAGCTGGCGCTCTCGCTGAATCGTCTTGATGCGGGCGATTTCCTGCTTGGCCTTGCGCATCTCGCTCGGCGTCTCCAACCGCTCGGTCGCGGATTGGAAACGCAGTTGGAACAGATGCTTGATCGTGTCCTTGAGCGTCAGATCGAGATGCTCGTCGCTCATGGCCCGAAGCTCGTCCGGTTTGCTCATGGTCGATTTCCTTGCTGCCGAGTCCCTTGCTGGCGCTTCGGACCGCCTTACCCGATGTTCGGCCGCCGCGAAACAAAGCGGCATTTGAACGGCATTTTGTAGGCGACGCGGGCCAGGGCGTCGCGGGCCGACGCCTCCGGCAAGCCGCCGATTTCAAACAAAATCATGCCCGGCTTGACGACCGCCGCCCAGTATTCCGGCTCACCCTTGCCCTTGCCCATGCGCGTCTCGGCCGGGATGGCGGTGATCGACTTATGCGGGAAAACGCGGATGAAGAGCCGACCTTCGCCGCGCACCGAGTGCGTCGCCGTGATGCGGCCCGCCTCGATGGCCTCGGCGCTCAGCCAGCCGCCTTCCAGCGACTGCAACCCATAATCGCCGTAGCTGACGGTGTTGCCGCGCTGCGCATTGCCGCGGACGACGCCGCGGGCGCTCTTGCGGAACTTCACGCGTTTGGGCATTAACGGCATGGCAAATCTCCTTCTTGTGGGGCAGGATTCCAATCCTGCCTCTTCTCTTCATAGGCAGGATTGGAATCCTGCCCCACGTCACCGCCGCGGTCCACGGCCTCGGCCGCGGGCCACCGGCGGAGGCGGAATGTCGGCGGCCGGCTGCGTATCGAGATAATCGCCGTTGTTGACCCACACCTTGACGCCGATGTGGCCCTGGGCGGTTTTCGATTCGGCGAATCCGTATTCCACCTTGGCCCGCAAGGTCGAGAGCGGAATGCTGCCGGCCATGCCGCCTTCGGAGCGGGCCATTTCCGCCCCGCCCAGCCGGCCGGCCATCAGCACCTTGACGCCCTTCGCCCCGGCTTCCATCGCCGTGTCGATGTGCTTCTTCATCGTGCGGCGGAAGCTGGCCCGCTTGGCCAGCTGTTCGGCGATGCTCTCCGCGATCAGCTGTGGATCGACCTCCGGCCGGTTCACCTCGATCGTCTTGACCTCGATGTGCCGGTGCGTCAGGTCTTCCAGCTCCTTGGTCAGTTTATCGACCTCGGTGCCCTTCTTGCCGATAATCATGCCGACGCGGCCGGAGTGGACGAAGACCGTCACCTTCTCCCGCGTCCGCTGAATGCGGATCTTGGATATCTGCGCCCCGCCGTAGCGCTTCTTGACGAACTTGCGGATCTTGAAGTCCTCGACCAGCAGCTCCGAAAAGTCCGCCTTGTTGGCGTACCAGTGGCTCTGCCAATCGACCATGATGCCGGTGCGAAAGCCGGTCGGCCGGACTTTTTGGCCCATACGTCAACTCCCCATCGGCGAGCGGCGCGGCGTCAGCCCGCCGGTGAAGCAATTACCGGCGGGCTGACGCC
>DATKHW010000350.1:0-10199 GCA_035546275.1 Gemmataceae bacterium | reverse complement strand
GGTGGGTCTCGAAGACTCGACCCACCCTACAACCGCCGCTGATCCATCAGACAGAGCCACCGCGTTGCCAACTGCTGAACCTCACGGCGCCACGCCCCTCGCCGACGCCCGCCCTGCCTGTGACGCCAGCGGCGCCGCCTTGCCGTCCGGCTCCTCCTTCGGCACGGCGTTCGGCAAAGCCCGTCCCGGTCGCAGCACCAGCAGCCGCTGCATCCGCGGCGTCCCGGAGCTCAAGAACGCCGCCGGGCCCAGCGTCTCGGGCCGATCCGGCAGCGCTCCCACCGCGATGTACGTGTCCGGCGCCACGGTCAGGTCCCAGCTCAAGCCGCTATAGGTTTCCGTCGGCTGCTCCGTCGCCACGTCCCAGCGCAGCACGCCGGTCGCATCCGCCACCGGCTTGGGCGAGGTCGCCGTTTCGCCATGCCGGACCGTCGGCGTGAAGTGCACGACCAGCTTCCCCTCGTCGTTGAGCTGCGTCGCCACGAGCAGGACGCACTGCGCCTGCTTCAGGTCCACGTCCGTCTTCCGACCGTCCTGATGCACCTGGAAATGCAGGTCCGACTCCGCCGGATTGAGGAAAATCGGCTCCGCCTTGCCGACATGCATGCGCAACCGCCGTGGGTTGGCGCAGCTCCGCTCGGAATGCATGAGCGCTTGCAGACTATCCGGCGGCGTTTCGCCCAGCACGCAAGCGCGGAAACCGTTCTCTTGCAGGATACTTTTCCGCTCTGGATAAACCTGTTCGTCGCCCCATTCCCAGACTTCCTTGCTGAGGCACGCATCGGCGGCCGGCCGTTCCACCAGGTAGACGTCCAGCTGCACGACGTCCTCGCCGTTGAGGCTGCTGAACGGCACCTGGGTCTCATAGCGGCTGACGGAGCGGTCGGGGTGCGTGTTGAAACAGCCCATCGGCGCGACGGCCGCCAGCGCAAGCATCCCCGCCAGCAAACGGCGCATGAGCGTCATCCTTGTTCGCGAGCGCGGCTATCCCTTTCAACGACAATTCGGGACGGGCACCATAGCGGCGGCCGTCGGGGCCGTCAAGACGACCGCGCTGCAAAGCGGGCTGGACGCAGCGGCCAGTGCGGGGTATAGCCCTCGCCATGCCAGATTACCAGGTCGTTCTCGACGCTTTCCGCGGGCCGCTGGACCTCCTGCTTTACCTCGTCAAGCGCGAGGAAGTGGACGTCCGCGACATCCCCGTGGCGCGCGTGGCCGAGCAGTTCAAGGAATATCTTGACGTCCTCACGCTGATCGACGTGGAGCGCGCCGGCGATTTCCTGGTGACGGCGGCCACGCTGATGGAGATCAAGAGCAAGATGCTGCTGCCGCACGCCGAGGAGACGGCCGAGGCGGAGGAAGACCCGCGCCGCCAGCTCGTGCAGCAGCTGATCCAGTACAAGCGCTTCAAGGATGCGGCCGGCCTGCTGGAATCGCAGGCCGAGAGACACGGGCTGCGCCTGGCGCGTCAGCCGGCCGCGGCGGGGCCGTCGAATTCGCCGCAGCGGTTGGAGCCGGTGGAGTTGTGGGACCTCGTCAGTGCGTTCGGCCGGCTGATGCGCGAGACGATGGCGCAGCAGACGCATGACGTGGTCGTCGATCAAACGCCGCTTCATGTGTACATGACGATGATCCTGGATCGGTTGCGGGAACAGACGCCGTTGCCGTTCGCGGCCTTGTTCACGCCGCCGTATACGCGCGGCCGATTGGTGGGGCTGTTCCTCGGCGTGCTGGAATTGACGAAGCAGAGGCGAATCATCCCCGAACAGGGCGACGCGTTCACGGAGATATGGGTGTCGCTGGCGGCGGAAGCTGCGCCGCCCACGCCCGCCACGCTTCCGGCGCCGGCGCCGTGACGGTCAGCGGCTCGTAGCGGATCGGGTGCAGGAACGTCAGGCTGCGAGCGTGCAGTGCAATGATGCGGTCGCGCCCCCTCACCCCACCCTCTCCCCCCGGGGGGGAGAGGGTGGGGTGAGGGGGCGGACCGAACGGCAGCCGCGCCCCATAAAGGAAGTCGCCGCGCACCGGCCAGCCGCGCGTCGCCGCCTGCACGCGGATTTGGTGCATCCGGCCCGTTTCCGGCTCGATTTCCAGCAGCGCCCCGTCCGCCGACGCCGCCAGGCGCCGAAAGCGCAACGCCGCTCGCCGCGACCTCGGCGTTTCCGGACCGACGCATTCCGTTCTTGCTTCGTCCTGGATCTTCAATAACCAATCTTCCCACACGCCTGTTTCCGGCGGCGATGCGTTCTCGGCGTTCGGCTCGACCACGGCCCAGTAGACCTTGCGCACCTGCCGCTGCTGAAATTGCTCCGCCAGCCGCTGCGCCGCCTTGGTGTTGCGCGCGAACACCACCACGCCGGACACCGGCCGATCGAGACGGTGCGGAATGCCGAGATAGACGTTGCCCGGCTTCTTATAGCGATCCTTGATGTAGGCTTTGACCATCGCTTCCAACGTCGGCACGCCGAGCGGCCCCTGCGTCAGCAGCGGCGCCGGTTTGGAGACGGCGAGGCAGTGGTTGTCCTCGTAGAGGATGGTCAATTCGGGAGTCACGGGATTCTGTTCCGTGGCACAGGCGGCTCGCCTATGGCTCACAGGTGGCTCGCCTGTGCCACGGCGCGGATCAGGCGTCGCGCCCTTCCGGCGGCGCCGGCGCCGCTGCGCCTTCCTTCTCGATCTGGGCTTTCAGATATTCGACGGCCTTCTCCATGACGCGATCGGTAAACGGCGGCTTGTCGTCCTTCTTTTCCGGCTGCTGGGCGCCGTGGACCACGTCGCGCTCCATGCGCCAGGTCATGTAGGCCGCCCGCTCCTCGTCGGTCAGCGGCGCCTTGTACTCGCGCTCGGCGTGGTAGAGCAGCTTGGCCTTGTACTTGGTCATCTCGTCGGGCGTCAGGAACTTCGCCAGCTCGGCCAGGTAGTCCGCTTCCTGAAGGAAGGATTTGTCGGGGAAGGGCTTCAGCTTGGCCAGGACGTCGTCGGGCACGCCGGCCTGGCGGGCGTCGTCGATCGCCGCCGGCGTCAGCTTGCAGCCGCTGGGCAGGACGCCCCACTCGTCGGGGTCGATGCCGGCCGCGGTGAAATCCTTTGGGTCCGGGAAGTGATGGATGTTCCGGCCGCTCGGCCGCCAGTAGCTCGCCGTCGTCAGCTTGAGGGCGCTGGTGTCGTTTTGCATCTTGATGATGTTCTGCACGCTGCCCTTGCCATAGCTGCGTTCGCCGACGACGACGGCCCGGCCGTGGTCCTGGAGGCAGGCGCTGACGATCTCGCTGGCGCTGGCGCTGTAGCGGTTGACCAGCACGACCATCGGATGCTTGTCGGCCGGCAGCAGCAGCGTCCCCTCCGGCTTGGCCTCGTACACCTCGTCCTTGTGATTGCGGCCCTTGGTGCTGACGATCACGCCCTGCTCCAAAAACAGATCGCACACATTCACGGCCTGGTTCAGCAGACCGCCGGGGTTTTGCCGCAGGTCGATGACCAGACCGCGCACGCCCTGCTTCTCCAGCTCCTCGACGGCGGCCCGCGTCTCGTCGGCTGTCGTCTCGCCGAAGTTGGTGATGCGGAAGTAGCCGATCTTGTTCGTCTTGTCATACATGAAGTCCCAATGTTCCGGGTCGTCCGGCTTGCGCAGGTCGCCCATCACGGTGGGGACGTGAATCTCTTCGCGGACAAGGTTGACGTCCACAGTGTCCACGGCGCCGGGGTGGCGCAGCGTCAGCTGGATCGGCTGGCCGGGGTCTCCGGTAATCATGTCCACCGCGTCGTTGAGCCGCATCGTGCTGGTCGGCTTGCCGTCGATCTTGACGATCGCGTCGCCGGCCAGGACGCCCGCCTTGTAAGCCGGTGTGCCGGGCATGGGGCTGATGACGGTGAGCTGGTTGTGCGTCTGCGGGTCGGCGCTGACGTGGACGCCGATGCCGCCGAACTTGCCCTTGCTCTGTTTGCTGAACTGCTTGAGTTCTTCGGGGTCGATGAAGGTCGAGTGGGGGTCGAGCCGTTCCAGTCCACCCTTGAGCATGTCGGAGACGAGCTGGCGTTCGCGGTCCTCGTCAATGGGCGTGACGTAGCGCTCGCGGACCTCGTGCAGCGTATCGACCACGAGGCGGACCATTTCATAGTCCTTGTCCTTCTCCTTGGTCGGGGCGCTGTAGAGGACGGCGGCGCCAAGCAGGGTCAAGGCGGAAACGCCCAGCAGCCAGGCGAGAGTGCGGCGCGGCATGAGAACCAATACCTCCGGCGGGACGCGGCGGATTCGACGATCCAACGGGTGGATTGTACCTGGGTGCGTGGGAGCGGGCGAGGGAATTTGCGATCGGCGGCTACTTCTTGGTCGGGACGGCCAACGGCGGCGGGGCCGTTTCCACCGGCGGCGGCGGGGCCGGTCGCGCCAGCGGCGCCGCCGGCGGGGGAACATGCTTGGCGATCTGGTCCTGGATTCGCGTGCTGATTTCCTCGTCGCCGAAATGGCCGACGCGCACCGAGACGCGCGTCATCGAACCGTCGGCAGGGACGGGGTTGGTCAGCAGGTCGAGCGTGATCTGCACGGAGACGCCGTCGCCGGTGTGCGTTTCGATCAGCGTGCCGCCGCCCACCGATTTTTCCTTGTCGATCTGGAATTGGAGATCGGCCAGGGCGGTCTTCACGGCCGTCAGCGCGTCGCCGTAGGGAGCGGCGTAGTCGCGCACCAGCGGTGCGGTGTAATAGAGATAGCCGGCGGCCCCGGCTGCGCCGGCGGCCGCGCCGACGGCGGCCACAAGGCAGCCGGCGTTGACCAGCGCCGTCGCCGCCACGGCGGCCAAGGCCGCGCGAGTCGCCCATTGTTTCCAGGTCGCCGCCATGCCGGCCGTCCTCCTTGCCCAAACCATCGGGAGGATAACGACCGGCCGCATCAGGGCAAGGCCATCTTTACGCGCGGAAAAAGCGTTGAACCCTCGTTCCCAGGCTCTGCCTGGGAACGCCCGCCTCGGCAGACTCTGCCTGCCGGATAGACGCGAGACAGAGCCTCGCAAGCAGCGCGTTCCCAGGCAGAGCCTGGGAACGAGAAGTGATGAGGGCAAGGTCAGCTTGAAGCGCCGGAAAACCACCGCAGCGTTTCCGCCAAACCATCCTCGAAGGCGACGCGCGGCTCATAGCCGAGATCGCGACGGGCGCGGGAAATGTCGGCGCGGGAATGGCGCACATCGCCGACGCGCGGCGGGCCGTGGAGTGGCGTGAGCGCGGTCCCCAGCAGGCGGTTGAGAGCGGCGGCCAGCTCCAGCAGCGTGACGCCGCGACCCGTGCCGATGTTGTAGACGCGGCCGGACACGTTCGGCGCCGCGGCGGCCCGCGTCAGCGCCTGCACCACGTCGGCGACATAGGTGAAATCGCGCGTCTGCAGGCCGTCGCCGAAGATCGTCGGCGTCCGGCCCTCGCTCAGCGCGGCCGCGAACAGGGCGATGACGCCGGAATAGGGGCTGTCGGCGCGCTGCCGCGGACCGAAGATGTTGAAGAAACGGAGGCGCACCGTCTCCAAACCGAAGGAGACGGTGAACGCCTGACAGTACAGCTCGCCTGCCGCCTTGGCGGCGGCATACGGCGACAGCGGCTCGATGGGGTCGGTCTCCGTCTGCACGTCGGCGCGCGGCAACCCGTAGGCGCTGCTGCTGGCGGCGTAGACCACGCGCCGGACGCCATTGCGGCGGGCGGCGTCGAGAATGCGCAGCGTGCCGTCGGCGCAGACGCGGTGAGTTTCGGCCGGCGCCTCGACGCTGCGCTGCACCGAGGCAAGGGCGGCCAGATGAAAAATCACGTCCACGCCGGCCGCGGCGGCGTCCACGACTTTTGCATCGGCCACGTCAGCGGCGAGGATTTCCGGGGCGGGGCGAATGTGCGCCAGGTTGTCGCGCAGGCCGGTGCTGAAGTCGTCCAGCACGCGCACCCGGCCGCCGCTGGCCGTCAGCGCTTCGACGAGGTGCGAGCCGATGAAGCCCGCGCCGCCGGTGACCAGATACTGATTGCTCATCAAGCCTCTCTCATTCCACGATCACCGGCTCGATCGCCCCCTCAGGCAGGTCGAGCAGGATGAATTGCTTGGGGTTCGCCCGGTGCAGCGCCCCGGGGTTGCAAACGCGCTTCGGCCCCGTGACGTGTTCCTCGGCCTGATGGGTGTGACCGTAGAAGAGGAAGTCGTAGCCGCCGCTGTGTTCCACGTCGCGCATCAACCGCTTGTCGTCGCCGTGCAGGAAAGCGATCTTGCGGCCGGCGATTTCGACGTGGCCGAATTGCTCGTGCAGCGTTGCGCCGACCTCGGCCATCGCCGATCGGAGCCCCTCCCGGTCCCAGTCGCAGTTGCCGAAGACGAAATGCGTCGTGAAGCCGCGGAAGAGAAGGACCGTTTCCGCATCGTCAATGTCGCCGCAATGCAGGACGACAGCGACGCTTCGATCGCGCAAATCGGCCAGGACGCGGCGGACGATTTCCTGACGGCCGTGCGTGTCGCTGACGACGGCGATTTTCATGGCCTTTTCCATCCCGATCCAGCGGCCGTGGACCTTCTGGGATTCTATGTCTCTGGCGCACAGCGTCCGTCCGGCGCCGCTTTGCGGTAAACGAGAGCGTCGCCCAATCGCAGCGACTCGAACTGTTCGCTGACGCCGTAGAGATTCTCGGCCGCGCCAAGGACCAGCCAGCCGCCGTCGGTCAGCAGATTGTGCAGGTTCCGACAGATGCGCCGACGCGCGTCAAGGTCGAAGTAAATGAGCAAATTGCGGCAGAAAATGGCGTCGAAAGCGGGCAGGTCGATCAGCGGCCCCGTCAGGTTGAGACGGCGGAAATCCACGAGCCGCCGCACCGGCTCCCGCACCGCCCACACGCCGTGCCGCTTTTCCAAGTGGCGGGCGAGGACGGCCGGGGTCAGGCCGCGGGCCACGTCGCGGTCGCCGTACTCCGCCGCCCGCGCTGTCGCCAAAACTCTCTCGGAAATGTCCGTGGCGAGGATGGAGAAATCGCTCTTGCGGAGGCCGACGCCGCGGTTGGCCGTGAGGTAGTCGTGCAGCAGCATGGCGAGGCTGTACGGCTCTTGCCCGGTGGAAGCAGCGGCGCACCACAAGCGGACCTTCACCCCGGCGCGCGCCTTTTCCCCCAATCGGGGCAGCAGATGGCAGCGGAACGCCTCGAACGGATGGCCGTCGCGGAAAAACGACGTCTCGGCCGTGGTGATCGCTTCAACGATGGAGGCGTGCAGCGCCGCTCCCTCCGGGCCGCGCAGCTTCTGGGCCAATTCCTCGAAGGAGCGGCAGCCGGCGGTCCGCGCGACTGGCCCGAGTCGGTGCCGAATCAGATAGGCTTTGTCGTCATCCACCACCAGCCCGCAAAGGCGGTGGATGAGCTGGCGCAACTCGTCGAAGACGGAGCGCGAGAGGTTCATATCAGTGCGCCCCCTGCCCGCCGACCAGCGCCTGCACCGCGGCCGCGATGTCGCCCAGGGGCAGCACCTCGTCCGCCAGACCGGCCCGCACCACGCTGCCGGGCATGCCCCAAACCACGCTCGTCGCTTCGTCCTGGGCGATGACGTAGGCTCCCGCCCGCTTCAGCGGCCGAAGGCCAGCCGTGCCGTCGCAATCCATGCCCGTCAGGACCACCGCCACGGCCTCGCCCCCTAGCGCCGCCGCCGCCGATCGGAACAGCACGTCGGCCGAGGGGCGGCAGTGGTTTTCCGGCGGCTGATCGTTCAACCCCGTAAGCACGCGGCCGCCCTGGCTGCGCAGCACGAGGTGCCGGCCGCCCGGCGCGATGTATACAGTCCCTGACTGCACATGGTCGCCGTCGGCCGCCTCAACCACGCGCCCTCCGACGCGGCGCGCCAGGCTCTCGGCCAGCGATTGCGTGAATCGCGGCGGCATGTGCTGCACGATCAGCACTGGCAGCTCGACCCGACGGCGGAGATCCGGCAGCAGCGCGTCCAGCGCCCGCGGCCCGCCGGTTGAGGATGCGATCAGGACGGCGCGAACGGGCCGCGCCACGTGCGCGGATCGCGCTGGGCGGAGCCGGCCCGGCGCCTGGACTCGCTCGACCTGCGCAGCATCCGCTACGGACCGGCGCGCCAGGAAAAGGCGAATCTGGCAGGTCAATTGCCGGCGCAGCTCCGCCAGGTTGGATTCAGCCCTGGCGCTGCTCGGTTTGGTCACGAAATCGAACGCCCCCGCCTGAAGCGCCCGCACCGTAACGTCGGCGCCCCGGCTCGTGAAGGCGCTAACCATGATGACGCCGATCTCTGCTTCAAGTGGTCGCGACGCGTTGAGCCGCTGGATCGCCGCCAGGGTTTGCAGACCATCCAGACCCGGCATCTCCACGTCCAGCGTCACGACGTCGACCGGCGATGCGCGGAGGAACTCCAGCGCCTTTTCACCGCTGAAGACGGAGCCGACGACGACGATCCCTTCCTGGCCCGTCAGCGCCTCCGCCAGCGCCGCGCGGAAGATCCGCGAGTCGTCCACGATCAGCACTCGCGCCGGCCCCGGCATGAGAATGCTCCTCGCTCGGCGGTCCGGAATCAGGAGTCGGCGGTCACGACGCGAGCCGCTTTGTCCTTGCCCGCCGGACCCTGCCCGTCGAACTCAAGATTCCGCACGCCCGTCTCCTCGCCCTTGGCCCGCTCGATGCGGAACACGCCGACCAGGCGCTTCAGCTCGACCGCCACGGCGGCGAGACGCTCGGCGGCCGCGCTGACCTGCTGGGCGCTGGCCGTGTTGTCGCGCGTCGCCTGGCTGACGCCCTGGATGTTGCTCGAGATGTCCTTGACCCTCTGGGCGGCCTCGGCCGCGTTGCGCGACACGTCGTTGGCGCCCTGCGCCGCCTCGGCGGTGTTGCGCGACATGTCGGTCGCCCCCTGCGCCACCTCCGCGATCGACGACGCGATATGTTCCACGGCCCCGCTGGCCTGGCTCAAGTTGACCGCGCTCGCATTGGCCGCCTGCGTCTGCTGCTCCACTGCGGTGGAGATGCGCCCCGCCGACGTGTTGATTCGCCCGATGATTTCGGCGACTCCTTGCATGATCCGCACCGCATCCCGCGTACCGGCCTGCACGTCCTCGATGCGGCGGGCGATATCGCCGGCCGCCTGGCCGCTCTGGTGCGCCAGCTCCTTGATTTCGTGCGCCACGACGGCGAAGCCCTTCCCCGCCTCGCCCGCCGAGGTTGCCTCGATGGTCGCGTTCAGCGCCAGCAGGTTCGTCTGCAGGGCGATCATCTTGATCGTCTCCGTCACTTTATTGATCTCTCCAGAAGCCCGATCTAGCGCGTTCATGGCGCCGGTCGCTTGGCCCGACATGTCGAGCGCTTGCGAGGCGACCTGGGAACCGTCGCGCGTGTCCCGGGTGATCTGCTCGAAAGCGGCGATGGCCTGCCGCACCGCGGCGGCGGCGGCGGCCAGGTTCTCGGCCGTGGTCTGGGCCGACGCCGAGACCGCCCGGGCGTTGACGCTAATTTCCTCGCTGGCTGACGAGATCGAGGCCACGTTGACGCTGACCTGCTCGGCGCCCGCGGCCATGGCGTCGATCGCGACCGAGGCGCCGCCGGCGGCCTCGGCGACGTGGCTGGTCTGCGTAGACATTTCTTCGCTTTGCGCCAAGAGCTGATGCGACACGCTGGTCAGCTCCGTCGCCGAACCGCCGACGCTGTCCGACGCCCGGCGGATGTCGCCGATGGTGCGGGCGAAGGCCCCGGCCGCCTGATCCATGGCCTGGGTGAGCCGGCCGATCTCGTCTTTCTGCTGCAGGTTCAGCCGTTGCGTCAGGTCGCCGCCCGCGATGGCCTCCGACAGCGCTACGCCCCGCGCGACCGGCCGGGTGATCGAGCGCGCGACCGCCAGGGCCAGCAAAACGGCGATCACCAAGCCCGCCGCGGGGGTTGCGATCATCGCCCACTGGGCCACGGCCGAACTGTCACGGCTGGCCTTCGTGTCCTCGGCCAGCTTCTTCTGCATGGCGTCGTTCAGCGTATTGAGGGCCTTCACGCATTCGCTCACGACCTTGATGGAAGTGGTCAGCTCCAGCTGCGAAGCGCGACCGATGGTATCGGCCGCCAGGAGCTTCAGGAACTGGTCCACGATGGGCGACAGCTCGTTGAAGGAGGCGGCGATTCCCTGAAACAGGCGCCGGTCCGCTTCGTCCGCCCCCGTTTGCAGGCTTGTCAACCGGGATTGCACTTTCTTCTTCACGTCC
>DATKHW010000349.1:0-3862 GCA_035546275.1 Gemmataceae bacterium | reverse complement strand
TCGACTCCTTGCCCGGCAAGTCGCGCCGCGCCAGGACGCACGCCCCCTTGGCCAAATCCTTTGGCCCCAGCTCCACGCGCACCGGAATGCCGCGCAGCTCCCACTCGTTGAACTTGAAGCCGGGTTGATATTGCTCGCGGTCGTCCACCTTCACGCTCACCGGCTCGTAATTCAGCCATTCCCGCAAATCGAGAGCGCGAATGGAGGCGGCCAGTTTGTTCGCCGCCTCCAGCACCTTCGTCTTCTCCTCCGGCGTCTTGAAGATCGGCACGATCACCGCATGGATCGGCGCCAGCCGCGGCGGCAGCACCAGGCCCTGGTCGTCGCTGTGCGTCATGATGACGCCGCCGACCAGCCGCGTGGACACGCCCCAGCTCGTCGCCCAAGCGTGTTCCAGTTTGCCCTCCTTGTTTTGGAACTGCACGTCGAATGCCTTCGCGAAATTCTGGCCCAGGAAGTGGCTTGTGCCCGCTTGCAGAGCCTTTTTGTCCTGCATCATCGCCTCGATGCAGAGCGTGTAGACCGCGCCGGGGAATTTCTGGCCCTCGCTCTTGGGACCCACCAGCACCGGCATCGCCATCCACTCCTCGGCGAATTGGCGGTAGATTTCCACCATCTGTTTCGTCTCTTCTTCGGCCTCCTTCTGCGTGGCGTGGGCGGTGTGGCCCTCCTGCCACAAGAATTCCGCGGTGCGCAGGAACAGCCGGGTCCGCATCTCCCAGCGCACCACGTTGCACCACTGGTTGATGAGCAGCGGCAGATCGCGCCAGCTCTGGATCCAGTTCTTGTAAGAGTTCCAGATGATCGTCTCGGAGGTCGGGCGGATGATCAGCTCTTCCTCCAGCTTCGCCGCCGGATCGACCTCGACGCCCTTGCCGGGGATCGCCTTGAGCCGATAGTGCGTGACGACGGCGCACTCCTTGGCGAAGCCCTCCGCCATCTGCTCCTCACGGGCCAGGAACGATTTGGGAATCAGAAGGGGGAAATAGGCGTTGACGTGGCCGGCGTCCTTGAACAGGCGGTCGAGGCCGCGCTGCATCTTTTCCCAGATCGCGTAGCCGTGCGGCTTGATGACCATGCAGCCGCGCACGTCGGAGTTCTCGGCCAGGCCGGCGCGGTTGACGATGTCGAGATACCACTGGGAATAGTCGGCGCTGCGGGCCGTTATCTTCTCGGCGGCCATGCTGGCTCCTTGGCTGGGGGGAAGAATCTCACGCAAAGGCGCAAAGGCGCAAAGAAAGCATAGCAAAACGCCCCGTTGCGTTCCCCGCGGCTTTGTGGGAGATTCAGGGAATCGGACGCCATTCGTCAGAGAGAAAGAAGTCGAACCATGTTCACGCGCCAAAGCCTGCTGGTCTGCGCGTTCCTCTCCGCCGCCGTTGGCGCTAGCAGCTTTGCGGAAAAGCCGGCGACCGACGCCGTCGGCGATCCGCTGCCGGCCCACGCCGTCGCCCGGCTCGGCACGACGCGCTTCCGCCACGTCGGCAAGGTCATTTCCGTCGCCTACTCGCCGGATGGCAAATGGCTGGCTTCGGGCGGCTACGACGGCCTGGTCCGCATCTGGGACGCCGAATCGGGCCGGGAGCTGCGCCAATGCCGGGGCCACGACGGCATGGTTTGGCCGGTCCTGTTCAGCCCGGACGGCAAGGTCCTCGCCTCCGGCGGCTCCGACGGCGTGATCCGCCTCTGGGATCCGCAGGCGGGCAAGCCGATCCGCGATTTCAAGGCGCACCCCGACGGCGTCTTCAAATTGGTCTTCACTTCGGACAGCAAAACGCTCATCAGCGGCGGCGGCGACGGCTTCATCCGCATTTGGGACGTGGAGGCGGGCAAGGAGCGGAAGCCGCTGCGGCCGGGCAATCAGATTCACGGCCTGGCGCTGTCGCCCGACGACAAGATATTGGCCTCCGCCGACCAGCAGGGCGACATCCGTCTGTGGGACTTCGCCGGCGCCATGGAAACGATCCTGATCCACGCGCACAAGTCGGGGATCGACGCCCTCGCTTTTTCGCCGGACGGCAAGACGCTGGCTTCGGCCGGCTGGGACGACACGACGGGCTTGTGGGAGGTTCCCTCCGGCAAGGAAATTCGCAAGCTGGAAGGGCACACCGACAGCGTCTGGTCAGCCGTCTTCTCGCCGAATGGCAAGACGCTGGCCACGGGCAGCCGCGACGGGACCATCCGCTTGTGGGACGGCAAGACGGGGCAGCCGGGGTTGGTCCTGGAGGGTTGTCGCGGCCCGGTGGCGCGCGTGGTTTTTTCGCCGAACGGCAAGCGGCTGGCGTCGGCGTCGTGGGACGGTTCGGTTCGCGTATGGGACGTCGCCGCGGGCAAGGAGGTCGTGGGTTTCAGCGGCCACGCCGGCGCCCTAACCGCCGTGGCGCTCCTCGCCGACGGCCGGCGGGCGACCACCGCCGGCGCGGACGGCATGGTATGCGCCTGGGATGCGGCCGGGGGCAAGCTGCTCGGCCAGTTTTCGGCGCCGGATTTTGCCAACGCCCATTTGACCCTCTCCGCGGACGGCAGGACGGCCGCCGTCGTTGGCGTGCTGGGTCGCTTTTCGATATGCGACGCGCTAACGGGCAAGGATCGTTTGGTGTTTCAGGGGCCGGATGTGTCAGCGACGGATGTGCCAGCGACGGCGGTCGCGCTGTCGGCGGACGGCGGCCTGCTGGCCTGCGCCAACACGCGCGGCGAGATCGGTTTGTGGGACGCCGCCGCGGGCAAGAGGATACGCACGGTGGACGACGTCCGCGGCGCCGCTGTGCTGGCCTTTTCCGCCGATCCCTCGTTCCTGGTCGGCGTTTCCAGCATGCACACCGTCGTGCTTTGGAACACTGCGACCGGCCGGCAGGTGCAGGAATTCGACCCGGGCGGCATGGTTTACGAGGCGGCGGTTGCGCCGGACGGCCGAACGGTCGCCGCGGCGACGACGGGCGGGAAAATCCTCCTCTGGGAGACGCTGACCGGCAAGGAACGGCGGGTATGGGAAGATCAACCGGAGGTGCAGGCGTTGGCGTTCGCCCCGGACGGCCGCCTGCTGGCCTGGGGCGGCCGCGACGGCGCTGTTTCCTTCTGGGACTTGGCGACGGGCCGATTGCGCGGCCGATTTACAGGACATTCCGGAGCGGTGACCGCAATAGCGTTCGCCGCCGACGGCAAGACAGCGATTTCCGGCGGCGCCGATTCGACGGCCCTGGTCTGGGACCTGTCCGGCCTCGACGCTCTGCAGGAACCGCCGATCGCCGACGTGGCCGCGACGTGGACCGCCCTGGCGGACGACGACGCCGGCAAGGCGTCGGACGCCATGTGGGGCTTGGCGGCCGCGCCGAAGGCGGCGTTGCCATTTCTGCGCGAGCGCCTCAAGCCGGCGCCGACGGTCGATGAGGCGACGGTGACGAAGCTCGTCGCGCAGCTCGACGACGACAATTTCGATGTGCGCGAGAAGGCAACGAACGACCTGATCGCACTGGGCAAGCCGGTGGAACCGCTCTTGCAAGCGGCGCAGAAAAAACCGGGGCTGTCTGCCGAGGCGCAGGAGCGCATCAAGCGCGTGCTGGCGGAAGTGGGTGCATCGCGGCCGGCGACCGGCGAAATTCAGGCCCGGCGGGCCATCGAGGCGCTGGAACACATGGACGCGCCGGAAGCGCGGGATATACTGCAAACCCTGGCGAAAGGAGGGGCGGACAACCCGGTGACGCGCGACGCCAAGGCGACGCTGGCCCGGGTGGAGGCGCGGCACGCCCCGTGAGTCGGGATCAGCTCAGGCTGTGACTAATGTATGGGTTGGTGCGAATTCTGTAGGGTGGGTCGAGTCTTCGAGACCCACCGCTTGGGATCGGTGGGTCTCGAAGACTCGACC
>DATKHW010000348.1:0-2268 GCA_035546275.1 Gemmataceae bacterium | reverse complement strand
CGCTGACGCTCGACCCACCCTACGATCTTGGCCGATCACTCCCACCCAAAAAACAAGTGTTTCCACGGCAGCTGCCGATAGCAAGCAAAAAAGCCCGCCCGGCGGCCGATTCTTTTCCCGATCGCGGCGAACGTCACCCGTGCAGTTGCCGTACATTCTCCGCGCTGTCCACCGGCGGCGGCGGCAACGGATCGGTCGCGGCGACGCGCCGGATGATGACCGCCGTCGTGATAACGCCGCCCAATAGGGCCAGCGCCACCAGCAAGACCACGATGATAACCGGACTGCCGCCGCCGCTGTCGCCGTCGCGGCTGCTTCGCCGACCGCCGAACAGCTGACCGAGGCTCGTGAAGGCGCCGCCGAGATTGCGCCAGGCGGAGTAGGTGTTGTGCAGCGAGGCGTAGGTGTTCCATGCGGCCATGCCGTAATTTAGGAAGCCGCCGCGGCGGAACGCCTGCACCCACGAATCCAGCGTGATGGCGTAGCCGGCGAAGAGGATGAACGGAATGAGCAGAACATAGCCGAGGTTGAGGGCCGCCAACGCCGCGGATTCCGGAATCCACTGGAAGTAGGACGCCGTCAGCACCAGGAAGCTGAGGTAGCACCAGGTGAACCCGCACGCCGACATGACGGCGCCCATCCAGCACATGAAGCGACGCCAGCCGCCTGCGAGCCGGGCCTCGACCCAGACCTTGCCCACGGCGTAGGCGTTCCAGACCGAGATGCCGAAATTCAGCACCCAGACCAGGGCGTACAACACGAATGGCATGGCCGTCCTCCGTCGCGCGGCGCCGGCGATGGTCACTATAGCGACCCAGCCGGTCGGCGACGATGTTCGCGATCGCGCCCCGGCGGTCTTAGGCCGTCTCCTCCGGTTTCCGCCGCACGCGCCGGGCCGCGTCCGCCTTGATCGCGGTCGTCGCCTCGTGCTGGAACGGCTGCAGCACCGGCCGGCCGGCGTCGTCCACGCCGCCCAGCAGCAGGATGCGCTGCTCGGCCTGCCGCAGTCGGGCGTGGCAGCTCTTGATAAGGCCGACGCCGCGCTCGTAGCGCGCCAGCGCGTCGTCCAGGCCGAGACGGCCGTCTTCCAGGTCGCGCACCGTGCGCTCCAGCTCCATCAGCGCTTCCTCAAAGGGAAGATCGTCGTCGATCGGTTCGGTCATGGCCGAGGCGCCTCCGATAGGGTCGTCGTTTCCTCGACGCGGCTGACGATGCTCCCATCGCCGACGCGCGTGACCAGACGGTCGCCGCGACGGACCTGGGCCGCCGAGCGCACCACCGCGCCGTCGGCTTCCCGCAGCGTCAAGGTATAGCCGCGTGCCAGTATGTTCAAAGGACTGAGCGATTCCAGCTGCGCCGCCAGCGCTTCCAGCCGACGCTGCGTCGCCTCCAGCCGCTGCGCCGCCGCTCGTTGCAGCCGGTCGTTCCAGTCGTCGAGCAGGCGCTCCTCGTCGCGGACGCGCTCCAGCGGGTCGGCGAAGCAGCGGCGGCCGGCCAGGTCGTCGAGACGGGCGCGGGCCGATTCCAGCTGCTTCATCAGCAGGCCGCGCCAGCGGATCTCCTGCTTTTCCAGCCAATCCAGCACCGCGGCCCGGTCCGGCGTCGTCTTCTCCGCCGCTTCGCTCGGCGTCAGGGCGCGGAGGTCGGCGACCAGGTCGGCGATGGTCAGATCGTCCTCGTGGCCGACGCCGCTGACGACGGGGATGCACGACGCAAAGATCGCCTGGGCGACCGGCTCCTCGTTGAAGGCCCACAGGTCTTCGAGGCTGCCGCCGCCCCGGCCGACGATCAGCACGTCGATCGCAACGGCGCCGGTCGCGTGCAACTTGTTCAGGCGATGCACGGCGTCCGCAATTTCCTCCGCGGCGCCGTCGCCCTGCACCTTGACCGGACAGACCCACACCTCGGCGGCCGGCCAGCGACGGCCCAAAATCTCCAGCATGTCGCGCACCGCCGAGCCGGTCGGGCTGGTGACCAGGACGATGCGCCGTGGGATGCGCGGCGGCTTCTTCTTGCGGGCCGGCTCAAAGAATCCGCGCGCGAACAGCTTTTCCTTGAGCTGGCGGAAGGCGAGTTCCAGCGGGCCGATGCCCTTGGGCTGCACTTCCTCGATTTGCAGCTGATAGTCGCCGCGCGGCAAGTAGACGGTGAGCCGGCCGCGGACGACGACCTTCATGCCGTCCTGGAGGTCGAAGCGCATGCGCAGGGCCACGCCGCGGTAGATCACCGCCCGCAGCGGCGCCTCTTCGTCCTTCAGCGTGAGATAGA
>DATKHW010000347.1:0-27801 GCA_035546275.1 Gemmataceae bacterium | reverse complement strand
CTCGCCGCGCTTTGCTCAGCTCCCGCCTTCCAGCGTCACGCGGACGCGCTGACCGATGCGCAACGGCGGTTGGCCGGCGTCCAGCGTGATGATGGCCTCCAGCGTCCGCACATCGTTGAATTGCAACGGCTCCAGCATGATGGAGCGGCGGTGCGTGTACCAGTCGGAAAGCCGCGTGACCCGGCCGTGCCAGCTCGGGCCAGTCGCGGAGAAGTCCTGCACGGTCGCCGGCATATCCAAGGCGACGTGATTCGCCCACTCCTGCTCGATTTCCGCCCGGATGATGCGCGGGCCGTCAGCCGCGAACATCGCGGCGGGTTGCTGCGGATTCGGCCCTAGCGACTCGCCGACGCTGACCAGCAGCCGCTCGACGACGCCGGGAACCGGCGCCTTGACCGTGTATTCCCGCAGCTTGTCCTTCGCCGCGTCCAGCTGCGACTGCTTGATCTTGACCGCGTTTTGCGCTCGCTCGAAGCCGCTTTGCGCGGCCTTCACCGCGTTTTGAGCGCGCTGCAAACCGATTGACGGGTCGTCCAGTTGCAAGAGCCGCAGCTTGGCTTCTTCGCCCGCAGCCGCGGCGTCGGCGGCCGCGGCCTGGGCGTCAGCGGCGTGCACGTCCTCGTCGGGGATGAGTTTGTCTTTGCCGCTGTTGAGCCGGTGCGCCTTGTCGGCGCTGGCATGAGCGGCGGCGGCCTCCTGCTTGCGGGCCTCAATCACGTTCTTCTGGCCGTCGATCTGCGCCTGGTGCTGCGGTTCGAGCTTGTTCGCCTGGGTCAGCTGAAGCTGGGCGTCGTTCTGCTGGATTTGCGCGGCGTCGCGCAGGAACTCCGCGTCGTGCAGGTCGCCCTCGGCCTGGGCGACCAGATCCGTCGCGGCCTGGCTGTCCAGCTCAAAAAGGGGCGTATCCGCCTTGTCGATGTGGTCGCCGTCATGGACGAACACCTTGGCGACCCGGCCGGGCACAAGCGGATACAGCGGCGTGACGCTCTGCTCCAGGTCGGCGTAGCCGAGAAAGCTATAACGCAGATCGGAATGAGACTGAGTCGCGGAGGCTGAGTTGGACGCGGACGGGGCGTCGGCGCGGGAATAGAGCGCCCAGGCAGTGAGGCCGGCGGAGACAGCCAGGAGCACGCCGGCCAATCCGAACCAGAGGCGGCGGCGCGGCCGCGACGAGTCGGGATGCGAAGGGGTCATCGCGGGTCTCCTCCAGTCGCCCCCCTCTCCCCGGCTTCGGGGGAGAGGGGCCGGGGGCGAGGGGTTGGTACTGCCGGCGGATTCTCGCCCCCTCACCCCCAACCCCTCTCCCCCGAAGCGGGGGAGAGGGGAGGAAAAATCAATGAACGCTCGGATAGCGCGGCGTCAGTTCGCCGTTGCGGCCGTCCGCATGTTCGTGCGGTTCGTGGCGGCTATCGTCGTCGCCGTCGCGCAGGCAGCCGTCTTCCAGGTTGTAAACGCGATCCACATAGGGGATGATGCGGGCGTCGTGGGCCACGATCAGCACGGTGGCGCCGCGCTCATGGGCGGCGTTGCGCAGCAATTCGATCACCTGTTCGCCGTGCGCCCAGTCCAGGGCGCTGGTCGGCTCGTCGGCGAAGCAGAACTCCGGCTCCTTGATGAGCGCCCGGCCGATGGCCACGCGCTGTTTTTCGCCGCCGGACATTTCCGAGGGGCGAAGGTGCGCTTTATTGCCGAGGCCCAATAGCCCGAGCATGTCGTCGGTCCGACGGCGCGATTCCTTGGCCGAGACGCCCTGGCCCCAGCGGAGCACCATTTCCAGCTGCTGGCGGGCGCTGAGAGCGGTGAACAGGTTGTAACCCTGGAATATGAAACCGCAGTGTTTCAGCCGGAACCGCTCGCGCTCGGCCTCCGACATTTTCCAGATGTCGTGCCCCAGCGAAGTCACCTGGCCGTTGTCGGGATGCAGCAGGCCGGACAGCACGGCCAGCAGGGTCGATTTGCCGCTGCCGGACGGACCCATGAGCAGCGCGACGTGGCCGCGCTCCAGCGTGATGGAGACGTCGTTGAGCGCGGTCGTCTTCATCTCGCCCTGCCCGAAGGCGCGCGTCAAATGCCTGCCGAGCAGAGTCTGCTCCGACGTTTGATCGGCCGTCATTGCAGCGGCTCCTTCATTGGAGAACCGTCATGGGTCATTCCTCATTCGTCGTTCGTGGGTCGCCGAATGACGAGTGACGAATGACGAATGATTAACGCAACAGCATCGCCGGCTCCACCTGGCGTAACGTCCGCAGGGCGAGCAATCCCGACAAGAGCGCCATGGTCAGCGTCACGCCCGTCGCGGTCAGCAGCAGCCACCACGGCAGATCGACATGCAGCCCCAGGCGATCGGCGATGAAGGCCAGGCCGTACACCGCCGGCAGCGACAGGCTTACACCGATGACGCCGACCCAGAACGATTGCGACATCACCGCCAGCGCCATCCGCCAGCGCGGGATGCCCAAGGCCCGCAGCACAGCGTACTCCCGCAGCGACGCCTTCGTCGCCGCCGACAGCGTCTGATACGTCACCACCGCTCCGACCAAGAGACCCAGGGCGGCCGCATAACCCAGCGCGATGCCGGCCTTCGTTTTCGTCAGCCAGTGCATCCGCGAACGAAACGAGAACTCGTCGCTCGTAAAAGCCGATTGATCCGGGTAGTTCTCGCGCAGCCGTCGCACCACGGTCGAGGCTTCTGCGGGATTGTGACACTTAGCCAGAATGTACGTCGTCTGATCGTCCAGCATTGTCAGGTGCTCGCGGGCCGTCGCATGTGAACAGAAGACATAGGGGCCGGCCAGGCTCTTCAGCCCGCGCGTCAGACCCACGATCCGCACGGCCCGCGGTACGCCGCCCGGCCCCGCGATCTCGGCCACGGAGCCGACGCCCTTGACGCCGAGCCGTTCCAGGTCGGACTCGTCCACCACCACCGAACCCGGTTCCGACAGTTTGGAGCGCAGATCGGGGTTCAGCTCGTCCACGCGGCCCAACGAATCCTCGAGCAGGTTGGAGCCGATAATCATGCACAATTCGCGGCCGCCGCCGGGCTTGGTCCAGTAGCTGAAACCCTGCGAGTAGAACTCCGTCCTTTCCACTTCCGGCTGATTTTGCAGCCGGGCGAACAACCCTTGATCGATCGGCTCGCCCAGGTCCACGCTCAGCACCTTGGGCGCTCCCAGCCAGATGTCGGCGTGCGTGTGGTCGATGGGGATCGACGTAATGGAGAACAGCCCTAGCAGCAGGCCGCATTGCAACGCGATAAGCAGGGCGCTGAAAGCCACGGCCAGTACGCCGGGGAGATAGCGCGCCCGTTCGTGCCACAGCATCGAAAGCGAATAGGACGCCATCCAGCTGCCCTCTCAGGAGTGGCCGACGGCCGACTCAAACCGGCTCGCTGAGCCGTTCATCAGTCGGCTGACGCCGGCCGCTCGCTCCTCGCCTCCCGCCGTTCGGAACGTCGGCAGATCGGCCAACCCGCCGCCGAAGAACGTCTGATGCCACATCTGCGTCGCCGTCACCGCGACCAGGCCCATCTCCACGGAAGCCCGCGCCAGGCCGCCGACCCGCAGCCGGCGGTAATGCCGGCGATAGTGTTCCACGGTTTGCGGATCGAAATAGCCGGTCTTTCGCAGCGATTCCTCGCTCAATAGCTGGTTCACGAACGCCGGCGCCTGTTCGAGGTGGAAGCTGTCGAACGGAGCGCGGAACATGCCCTTGGGCCGCCACGCCACCTCGTGCGGCAGCCAGCGCTCGGCCGTCTTCCGCAGCAGGTATTTTTCGCGGAAACCGTGCAATTTCCAGCGCGGGTCGACCTTGGCCAGGAAGGCCACCACCGCTTCGTCGAGGAACGGATAGCGCGTTTCAACGGAGCTGTGCATCGCCACGCGATCGCCCTTGGCGTTGAGCAAGAGGCCGGGCAAATGGCAGCGGCCGCTGACGCACAGCTCGCGGTTGAGCGGGTGCCAGCGGCGCATTCGTTCCGGCTCAAAACCGAGGTCCTCAAAGGGAACGTGGTCCTTCGTCGCCTCCAGCATCCACGGGCTGTAAAAACGCCCCTTATTGAGGGTCATCAGCGTGTAAAAGTCGTGCCAGCCGTTGTGGCCGCCGACGGCCCGATCCGCCCGGTCCATGTATTCCTGTGTGAGCGGCGGGGCGCTCAGCATCGCCATCATCATTCCCCGCGCGGCGCCGCTGAGCCGCACGCCGGGAATGCAATCGAGGAAACCAAAGAGCCGGTTGACCTTGTGCCAGGAGTAGCCGGCCAGCCATTCGTCCGCCCCTTCACCTGTGAGAGCCACCTTGTAATTGTGGGCGTGGACTTCCTGAGCCAGCAGCAACAGGGCCGTGCAGGACGTGTCCACCACCGGTCCTTCCGCCGCCCGAATCAGTCGCGGATACGTGTTCAGCACCTCGTCCGGCCCCACCTTGACGATGATCGGCTTGGTGCCGACATGCCGGGCCGTGACCTGGGCCTGGTCCACCTCGTTGAGCTTGTGGTCCTCGATGCTGATGGTGAACGAGGCAATCGGCTCGCCGCGCACCTTGCTGGACATGGCCACGACGATGCTGGAATCGACGCCGCCGCTGATGTACGACACCACCGGTACGTCAGCCCGCAGCCGGCGTTTGACGGCGTCCAGCAGCAACCCCTCGAACTCATCGGACAGCGCCGTCAGGCTGCTCGCGGAGTATTCCTGCCCCCAATCGGGGAAATCGAGCCGCCAGTAGGTCCGATCCTCGACGCGGGCCGATTCGCCGTCGCCGCCCAGCTGAATCGAAAGATAGTGCCCCGGCGTCAGGGCCTGAATGCCCTGGAAGCAGCTGACGGGACCGGGCAGGGCGAGGAAGGTGAAGAGGTGGTTGATTCCGAGCGGGTCGGGCCGGGTTTCCACCATGGCCGACGCGAGAAGCGCCTTGATTTCCGAGGCGAACAGGAGCCATTCGCCCTCCGGAGACGCCTGCCGGGTCCAGTAGAGCGGACAGATGCCGACCCGGTCGCGGCCCAGAACGACGCGGCGCCGTTTCTCGTCCCAGAGGGCGACGGCGTACTGACCGCGCAGATGCTCGAACATCCCGTCCTGGTGATCTTCCCAGCGGTGCGGGATGATTTCGGTGTCGCAGTGAGTGGCGAAGCGGTGGCCGCGGGCCTCCAGCTCCGCCTTCATTTCGGGGTAGTCGAACAGCTCGCCGTTGAAGACGACGGCGACGCTGCGATCCTCGTTGAAGATGGGCTGACGGCCGTCCGACAGACCGACGATGCTGAGACGGCGCGAGGCGAAGGCGAGGCCGGGCCGTTCCAGGTAACCGTCCTCGTCGGGCCCGCGGTGGATGATGGCGTCGGCCATCGCGCGGATCGCCCCTGCCGGCGTCGGACGACGCTTGCCTGACAGGTCGATGATTCCAGCGATGCCGCACATCGGTTAATTCTCGGAATCCATGTTCGCCGCGTACAGCCGACGCACCCGCCGCGCGATCAGCCGATCCAGCCAGCGCGGAAAGAAGCGGTTGAACCGCAGCATCCACCGGGCGTCGGCGCCAAGCACCGTCTCGGTTCGGCTGCAGCGCAAGGCATTCAGCACATGGCGGGCCACATGCTCCACCGCCATGCCGCGATCGAAGCGGAACTTCATTCGCGCCTCGTTGCGCAGCATGTGGTCGGCCAGGCCGCTGCGCGTCATGCCGGGTACGACCAATAGCGCGTCGATGTCGAAGCGCGACAATTCCGCGCGCAACGCTTCGGTCAAACCGCAAAGCGCGAATTTGCTTGACGAATACTCCGTCCAAGCCGGCATGCCGCGCCGGCCGCACATCGAGGCGATATTGACGACTGCTGGCTTCCGGCCGCGAGTCAGCGCCGGAATGGCCAGCCGAATCAATTCCGCGGGTGCGAAGAAATTCACCTCCATCACCCGGCGGAGAACAGCCTCAGTTCCGTCGGCGAAGTGGCCGGCGCTGGCGACGCCCGCATTGTTGATGAGGACGTCCAGGCCGTCGAAGCGCTCCGCCGCCGCCGCGATAAGGCTCCGCCGGTCAACCTCGGAGGTCAGATCAGCCGGAATCGCCGCCGCTTCGGCCCCGCCAGTGGTCAATCGGCCGGCCAGCTCCTCCAGCGCGGGGGCGGATCGAGCCGTGACGATCACCCGGGCGCCCGCCCGCGCCGCCTGCTCCGCCAGCGATCGGCCGATGCCGCTGGATGCGCCGGTGATCAGGACGCGCAAGCCGCGCAGCTCCCGCTTCATGGCATCCTTCTCCCTGCACAGATTTCCGAAACAGCCGACTCTCCGCATCTTGTCTAAATTTAACCGATGCGAACGATTGACTGTAGCGTAACTGCGCCGAAATCCATTCCCGGGCGGGGAGCGAGGCGCTTCGCCTGACACAATCGACAACGGCGGATCAGGCGTCCCAAATGGAACCATCCTGCGGTTCCAATCCAACGGCGGGAAGGCGAGGCCGACGATCGCCTGGGGCGCGGAGACGCCCCGAACCAGTGGGTTGTTATACGGACGGGAACGCATCCTACAACCCAAGCGCTGTCGAAATCGGGACAGGGAGTTGGGGCGACTAGCCCTCTCCTTCGGCGCCGTTTGCCCATCCTGCGCCTCAACGCCGTCGCATCCCTCATTCTACGGAAGACGTGAAGGCGCCGTCCGGTCGTGCGACCGGATATCCACGCGCGGCACGTTAAGTGCTTACCATTCTGCCTAAAATAAGGAGAGGAGAGGCGATCCGGAGCGGTCCGGAGAGAGGAGACGACCATGTGGCTCAACTTTGATCCGATTTATTTCGTGTTCCTGGCCCCGGCGATGCTGCTGGCTCTTTGGGCGCAGTTCCGGGTGCGCAGCACGTTTCATGCGGCCAGTCAGATTCCGTCCGACGGCGGATTGTCCGGCGCACAGGCGGCCTACCAGCTGCTGCGCTATGCTGGAATTCAGGGTGTGGAGATAGAGCCGGCCCAGGGCTTCTTGTCAGATCATTATGTTCCTGGTCAAAAGCTGCTGCGGCTCAGCCCGGACGTTTACGGCGGCCGATCATTGGCGGCGGTGGGCGTCGCGGCCCATGAGTGCGGCCATGCCATGCAGGACGCTAAGCGCTATCCGCTGCTGGGGCTGCGCAACTTCCTGGTGCCGGTGGCCAGCATCGGCAGTAACCTCGCCTGGGTGATTCTGCTGGCGGGGTTCCTCTTTTCGCTCTTGCCCTTGATCTACGCGGGCATCATCGCGTTCTCGACGACGGTGGCGTTCCAGCTGGTGAACCTGCCGGTGGAGTTCGACGCCAGCCGGCGGGCGCGGGCGGCGCTGCGAAACGCCGGACTCGTTTCGTACGAGGAAGACCGGGAGATCAAGAAGGTGTTGGGCGCGGCGGCGCTGACCTATGTGGCCGCGACGCTTACGAGCGTGTTGACGCTCTTGTACTTCCTGTTGCGGTCCGGGTTGCTCGGCAGCCGGCGGTCGGCGTGATATGGGACGGCGACGGCTGCCGCCGCCGGTCGCTTGGCGTTGTTCAATATTTCATTTGCTTCCGGGTCGCCTCCCGGGTGTAATGCCTGTCGCCGCGCTTTTCCGCGGTGCGCCCGGCCAGGACACCCGTGATGGCCCCCAATCCTTCCGACGGCCGCCGGCTGCCGGTTTATCTGCTGCTGGATTGCTCCACGTCCATGACGGGCGAACCGATCGCCGCCATCGAAATGGGCCTTTGCGCCCTGCTCGACGACCTGCGCAACGATCCGCAAGCTCTGGAAACCGTCTGGCTCAGCGTCATTACGTTCGCCAGCGGCGCGGACGTGGTCGTCGAATTGACGCCGGTGGAAGATTTTCAGCCGCCGGAACTCTCCGCCTACGGAGTCACGGCGCTGGGTGAAGCGATCCGGCTGCTGGGCGATCGCATTGCGGAAGAAGTGCGCGTCACGGGACCGAACCGCAAGGGCGATTGGAAGCCGCTGGTCTTCGTGCTCACCGACGGGGAGCCGACGGACGACTGGCAGTCGGCCGTTGATGATTTCCGGCTGCGCGGTCAGGCCACAGTCGTCGCTTGCGGCGCGGGGTCGGCGATCAATGAGGAAACGCTGCGACGGCTGGGCGACACGGTGGTGCGACTCAAGG
This sequence comes from Gemmataceae bacterium, assembly GCA_035546275.1. Lineage (GTDB taxonomy): Bacteria > Planctomycetota > Planctomycetia > Gemmatales > Gemmataceae > UBA4732. Next base: position 19,705 of record DATKHW010000347.1, on the reverse strand, counting down.
ACGCCCGGCCCGGGACGCTTGGCGCGTTCATGCGCTGGGTTTCGAGTTCCGTGACGACCGCCAGTCAGGTCCTTGGGGCCAGAGCCGCAGCGGGGCCGCGCTTGCCGGAGCCGCCGGAGGGCGGCGGCATTCAAATTGTGCTGTGAGCGGGACGGGCCGGATTTATGGGCGAAAACGTGCGGCCCCCGTGGTGGCGGCGCTGGTTCGGTTGGCTGCTCGGGCCGGATTCCGAAAGGCCGCTGAACGTCCTGGGACCAAGCCGATCCAGGCGGTCGCCGTTGGCCGACGCCTACGCCCGCGCCGCGACGATGCCGGTCGGCCCGCCGACTCCCCTTGCGGAATGGACGGTGCGCGAACCGACCGATCGCAGTGATCCGGTCCCGCACGAGGAATGCGCTTGCGCCCCGCTGCACGGACCGTGGCGGCTGCTGGCGGCCAGCGTCCGCGGCAAGTACCACGCCCACGCCGGGCTGTGGCGCGACGACGCCTTCGCCTGGGGATCGGCCGGCCCCTGGACGATTGTGGCGGTCGCCGACGGGGCCGGCTCGGCGCCGCTGTCGCGCGTCGCATCGGCCGTCGCCTGCGCCGAGGGGGTGCGGGCGCTCCAGGAAAAGCTCCCGGATTTGCCGGCCCATGGTGAAAGCGCGGAATCGCTGCGGACGGCTCTGACCACGGCCATGCTTCGCGCCCGGGAAGCCGTGCGCTCCGAAGCCGACAAACGGCGACGGCCGGAGCGCGATTTCCATACGACCTGCTTGCTCCTCGTCCATGCGTCCGGCGCTGGCGGAGACGTGATCGGCGCCTTGCAGGTCGGCGACGGCGCCATCGGACTCTATCACGACGACGGCACGTGCCAGGTCTTAGGCCAGGCCGACCACGGCGCCTATGCCAGCGAAACGCGCTTTCTGACCACGCCGCGCATTGACGAGGAGCTGGAACGCCGAACGACGGTGGTAGTGCGCCTCTGGCCCCTCTCCTCGTCCGATGAGCCGAGGGAAAGGCGACTCCGCGCGATCGCCGTGATGACCGACGGCGTCGCCGACGACTTCTTTCCGGAGACGACGCGGCTGGCCGACCTGTTCGATGTAAAAGCGATCGCCGAGCTGACCGCGGCGCAGGGCGAGCCGCTGGCCGGCGTCCTGCGGGAAGCGGCGCGCGACGCGCGCGACGGACGGGCGCTGGTAGAATGGTTGCGGTACGAGAAGCGCGGTTCGTCGGACGACCGCACGCTGGTCCTGCTCCACCGGGTCGAAGGAGACGCGGCGTGAACTTGCTGACCGCCACACTGAAAGACGGTCGCCGCGTGCCTTATCGCCCGGAACAGATCGGCGAAGGCGGAATGAAGCGCGTCTTCTTCACCGCCGACCGCCAATCGGTCGTCTGCTTTTTCAAGGACGCCCGCCTCAAGACCGACCGCAACCGGCTGGAACGCTTGGAGAAGATCCTCGGGCCTTTCAACCCGACTGCCGATCCGCAAACGGGCAAACATTTCGCCGAGCTGTTCTGCTGGCCGACCGCCATCGTCATGGAGCCGCAATTTGGCGTTTTGGCCCCCGCGTACTCGAAAAACTTCTTCTTCAAGACCGGGCCGTGGCAAGGAAAGGAAAAGGAAGGCAAGTGGTTCTCCAGCCCCAAGCTGCGCAAGATGCTGCCGCCGGCGGAGCGCGGCGACTGGGCGAACTACCTGGCCATGTGCATCCCGATGGCCCGCGCTGTGCGCAAGCTGCACCTGACCGGCCTGGCCCATTCCGACCTGTCCAGCCGCAATGTGCTGGTCGATCCGCCGGGCGGCCGCTGCGCCGTCATTGACATCGACTCGCTGGTCGTTCCCGGCATTTATCCGCCCGACGTGCTGGGCACGCCCGGCTTCATCGCCCCCGAAGTCCTGAAAACGCAGCACTTGCCCATGGGTGATCGCAACCGCCGGCTGCCGTCGAACCTGACCGATCTGCACGCGCTGGCGGTGCTGCTCTATGAATACCTGCTGCGGCGCCATCCGCTGCGCGGGCCGAAGGTGAACGGTCAAACGGCCGAGGAGGACGAGTTGCTGTCGATGGGATCGAAGTCGCTGTGGATCGAGGACCCACACGACGAGTCCAACCGCGTCGATGTAAACGTGCCCTATCGGAAATTGGGGCCGTATCTATCGGGGCTGTTCCACCGCGCCTTCGTGGAGGGGTTGCATCATCCGACCACCCGGCCCGGGGCCGCGGAGTGGGAATCGGCCCTGGCGCGCTCGGCCGATTTGCTCATTCCCTGCGGCAACCCGGCGTGTGAGGAGAAAGCATTCCTTTATTGTCCCGATGAGGCGCCGGTCTGCCCGTGGTGCCGCTGGCAATTGAAAGAACCCGTCCCGGTGCTCGAATTACACTACGCGCCTCCCGGTCGTCGCGGTCAGTACCGGCCGGAAGGGCATCGCGTCGTCGGCCATGACGGCAAGAGGCTGTATCGCTGGCACACGCACCGCCACGTCGGCTTCGCCGAGGGCGCCGAGGCGGCGCTGCAGGCGGTGGTCCTGCGGCAGGAAGATCAGTGGATATTGGCCAATTACAATCTGCACGGTATGGTTTCGCCGGCGGGGAATCCCGTGCCGGTGGGGCGAGGATGCCCGCTGCGCGACGGCGACGAGGTGGTGCTGTCCGGCGACGAACACGGCCGGATTGCAGTGGTGCGAATGATTCCCTGACAGGTCTTCTCGTTCCCAGGCTCTGCCTGGGAACGCACCGGCCGGCAGGCTCTGCCTGCCGAATGGGTCGGACGCGAGGCGGAACCTCGCCAGCAGTGCGCTCCCAGGCAGAGCCGGGGAGCGAGGGTAAATGGGGCGACTCCATGACCGAGGACAGCCTGCAAGACCGCATCGACCGGCTGAAGGCCGGCGAGACGCTGACGCTGAAGCCGACCGACGAGGCCAAGGGGCCGCTGGTCCTGCGCAAGCCCGTCTTCCTGATCGGTTCGGGCGCGACCATCTGGGCGCCGCGCGGGCCGGTGGTTCGCATCGAGTCGTCCAACGTCGTGCTGAAAGACGTCAACGTCGAAATCACCGGCCGCGACGCCGATCTGGAAGGAGAATCGGCGTGCGCTCTGACGGTGCAATCCGGAGTTTCCGTCTCCCTGGAATCCGTGACGGTGCGCGGCGACGTGATCGGATTGGACCGCGAGGAAGGCGTCTGGCGCCATCCGCGGACATTGGCGCTGGGAAATCTGAAAGCCGGGACGCCACATGAATTCGCGGTGCTGCTGTCGATTCCGACGCGCTGCGTGGTGGAATGCGATATCGACGGCCTGCACGTTCAGCCGCGCGAGATTCAGGGCGAACCAGCCCAGTTGACGCTCCGCCTGGATGCGCTGGGACCGGGCACGCGTTTGCGCGGGCGGCTCACGCTCCGCACCGCCTATCTGACGCGGCGCATCACAGTCACCGGCTCGGCGGCGGACAACGCCGCGGGCATGGGACGCGGCCAGGTGCTGTGGAAGCCGGAAGGCGTCGCCGATGAAGCGGTCGCGGCGCCGCAGACGACCGCCGCGCGCGTCGGCGTTGCGTCCATGCCCGCATCGGAGACGCCGGGGTCCGTTCCATCGCTCCCCCTGGAGCCGATCGCGCCTGCCCCGCCGTCATCGCCGGCGCCGCCCAGCTCCACGCCGTTCTCCACGCCGATGACGACGCCCGTCCCCGGCGGCGCCCTGATCGTCTCGCCGCATGAGGACGGTCAGTATCGCACCATCGGGGCGGCCATCCGCGACGCCCGGCCGGGCACGAAGATCCTGGTGAAACCCGGCGTGTACGCCGAAAGCCTGCTGCTGGACCGCCGCATCGAAATCGTCGGCGACGGTTCCCCCGCCGACATCGTCGTCGAGAGCCAGGACGGCGCCTGCATTCGCATGCAGACGGACGTGGCCCGCATCCGCGGCCTGACGCTGCTCGGCGCCGCCCGCCGCGCCGGCCGCGATCGCTACGCCGTCCATATCCCCCAAGGCCGGCTCATCCTCGAAGATTGCCGCATCGGCTCCGATTCGCTGGCGTGCGTCGCCGCTTACAACGCCGGGACCGCGCCCGTGCTGCGGAGATGTTCGATCCGCAATGGCCGATCGGCGGGCGTGCTGGTGTACGATCGCGCCGAGGTGCTGCTGGAAGAGTGCGAAGTCGGCGACAACACGCTGGCCGGCGTCGAAGTCCGCGCCGGCGCCAAGGCGACGCTGCGCCGCTGCCGGCTGGACGGCGGACGCGCGGCCGGCGTCCTGGTCAGCGACAAAAGCGAGGCGATTCTCGAAGATTGTGAGCTGTTCGGCCATGTGCTGGCCGGCGTCGAGAGTCGGCGCGGCGGCCATCCGGTATTGCGGCGTTGTGCGATCCGCAATGGAAAATCGGCCGGGGTGCGCGTCGCCGAGGACGGACTGGCGACTCTGGAGGAGTGCGAGGTGTGCGATCACGCCGGCTGCGGCGTCGAGGTGCGCCAGGGCGGCAATCCGTTCCTGCGCCGCTGCAAGCTGCAGCGCAACAAGCAGGGCGGCGTTCTTTTTCTGCGCGACGCCAAGGGAACGCTGGAGGAATGCGACATACACGGCTCGCGCATAGGCGTGGAGATTCGGCAAAACAGCGAGCCGGTGCTGCGGCGCTGCACCATTCACGAATGCGACGAGTCCGGCGCGGCCTTCCGCGACCGCGCCAAGGGAATGCTGGAGGACTGCGACATCTATGAAACGGGCCGGGCGGCGGTGGACGTGCGCCAGAACTCGATTCCGGTGCTGCGCCGCTGCAAGGTCCACGAAAGCCGTCAGGCGGGAGTGGTGATCGTCGGCCGCAGCAATGGTTCGCTGGAGGATTGTGATGTTTATGCTTGCCAGGGGCCAGGCGTGGCGGTGTCGCGGCAAAGCAATCCAACGCTGCGACGCTGCAAGATTCATGAAAACGCCCTGGCGGGCGTTGTCGTGTGGGACGACGGCCAGGGGACGCTGGAGCGATGCACGGTGAACGACAACGGTCTGTCCGGCGTTGCCGTCTTGGCGGGCGGGGCGCCGGCCGTGCGCTTCTGCACCCTGACCGGCAACGCCGACGCCGCCGTCTGGGCCATTCGCGGCGCCGGCGGATCGGTCGAGGACTGCGACCTGACCGGCAACCGCGGCGGCCCTAGCGACGCGCCCGCCGGCGTCCGCTTGCAACGCAATCGTTCCGATGCGTGAAAAGAATTTCCTTGAATCCGGTGAACACGGCGGATTGAATACAGCCTGCACACGGCAGAGGCCGGGACTTCTTTCGACCCACGGCAGGGTCGTCCCCACCTCCAACCGCCCGTCTCAGAGGGGACAGCCATGAATCGACCTGGCCAAACCAGCCGCATCGGTCTTGTCTTCTTCGCCGCGTTTGCGGCGATCGCCGTCGGCGCCGTCCTGATCGTCCGCTACTGGCCGAACGCCAAAAGCTCCACCAACCCGCCGCCAGCCGGGCCTGGTCCAACCGTCGTCACGCCGCCTTCCGTGGACGAATCGCCGCTGCCGGCGCCCGGCAAGGTCGTGCAGTCCGGCGAAACGGTGCAAGTGCCCTTCATCTTCTGGGGCGGCGATGTGGCCACATTCGTCGCCAACGGCGGGCTGGATACGACCAAAGAATCCCGCCTGGGCCGGCAAGGCCTCAGCATCCACCTGACGCCCGGCGACGACTTCGACAAGCAGGTAAAGGCTTATCTGGATAACAAGAGTCCGTTTTTGCGCGGAACGCTGAGCATGTTGGGGCAGGCGTCCGACCAGCTCACCGCCAAGCCGGAAACCGTTCCCGTCGTTTTCCTGCAACTGACGTGGTCGGCCGGCGATCACCTCGTCGGCCGGTCCGGTTTCAAGACGCTCAACGACCTCAAGGGCAAGAAGATCGCTCTGCAAAAAGGCGGCCCGCACGTCGGAATGCTCAACGATTGCTTGCGCACCGCCCAGCTGGAATGGAAGGACATCAAGATCGTCTGGACCGACGACGTCAGCGGCGACAAGGGGCCGGCGGCGCTGTTCCGCAAGGATCCGACCATTGATGGCTGTTTCGCCATATCGCCGGAGATGAGCGACCTGGCCGGCGGCCTCGATTCGACCGGCAATGGCGACATGAAATCGGTGCAGGGAGCGCATGTCGTCGTTTCCACGGCCTACATGAGCCATTCCATCGCGGACGTTTACGCCTGCCGTGCCGACTTCTATGCGGCCAATCGGGAATGGGTGGAGAAGTTCGCGGCCGGCTATCTGAAAAGCTGCGAGGAGCTTGTGGACGCCAAGAAAAAGAAGGCGCCGGCCTACCAGGCCGCCATTCACATGGCCCAGGATGTGTGGGGCAAGGATCCGACCCTAAAGGACAGCGTCGCCAAGGAGGACGACGTGGATGGGCTGATTTCCGACTCCACGTTCGTCGGCCTGCCCGGCAACATCGCCTTCTTCACCAGCAAAGGCAACCTGGCCGGATACCCGTTCAAGATGGCCCAGGCGCTGGCCTTGCCCGATGACCCGGCGACGCAGGAGTTCAAGACCACGCCCAAGGGATTCCGGCAGGCTGGATTCGATTACGACGCGCTGCGAAAGCGAGGCGACCTCAACGGCAAGGCGATCACGCAGGGCCGCATCAGCCCGGAATTCAAGTTCGACGACGTGAAGGAAACGACGATCTACTCCTTCAAGATCGGCTTCGAAGCGGATAAATACGACTTCCCGGAATCCCAATACGGCAAGGATTATCAGCGGGCGCTGGAGGAAGCGTCGCTATTCGGCAACACCGTCGTCGCCATCCGCGGCCACGCCCAGCCAGCCGCGCTCATCGACAATTTCCTGAAAGCCTCCGTGGATAACGGCATCCTGCGGCACAACGACGCGAACAACAGCTACATCTTCGCCGCCGACGGCAAGCCGCTCGATCTGAACAACATGGCGAGCATACTCGACGCGATCCAGAAGCATCCCACGCTCACCTACGCGGACGACAACGGCCGGAGGCGCGCCGTGGCCGAGCAGGTGCAGGCGCTTCAGGTCCTTTCGGACAAACGCGCCAAGGCGGTGCGCGATTCCATCATCGCATTCGCCAAGTCGAAAGGGTTAGTGCTGGACGAGAGCCAGATGCGCTCGCAGGGCGTCGGCGTTCGGGAACCGCTCTATACCAATCCCGCCAATGACGACCAAAGCGGCCAAAATCGCCGCGTGGAATTCAGCATCATCAAGGTGCCGGCCGAAAAGGTGCAAGCGGATGAGTTTGGTTTATGACGTGGTGCAGGCGGCTCGCCTGCGGGACAAGGGATGCAGGCGCGCCGCCTGCACCACGATAAGCAAAGGAGCATTGCGATGAAATGGATCCGTTCGACGCTGGCCGCCGCGACTGTCGCCGGCCTGTTAACCTTGCTCGCGCTGCCGGCGGCGCCGGCCGCCGATGCGAAATCGTTCGCAGAAGACCTCGGCGCCGCCCCGGTGGGCGACGTGCAGAAGACCGATGTCTTGCAGGTTCCGTTCATCTTCTGGGGCGGCGATGTGGCGACTTTCCTCGCCAACGGCGGTCTGGAAACGGGCAAGGACTCGACGTTCGGCGGCATGGGTCTGAAGCTCAAGCTCACCAAGGGCGATGATTTCCTCGGCCAGGTCAAGGACTATCTCGCCGGCAAGACGCCGTTCCTCCGCGGCACCATGAGCCAGCTCGGCCAAGCCGCCGAAGTGCTGGACAAGGACCCGCGCACCCAACCGGTCGTCTTCCTCCAGCTCACCTGGTCCATGGGCGATCATCTGGTTGCCCGGGAAGGCCTCAAGACGCTGAACGATCTCAAGGGGAAGAAGATTGCCTTGCAGCAATACGGCCCGCACGTCGGCTTCCTCGACGATGAGCTGCAATCGGCCGGTCTGAAATGGTCGGACGTCACGGTGGTCTGGACGCCGGACGTCACCGGCCCGAAAGGTCCGGCCGAGGCGTTCCGCGCCGACAAGACCATCGACGCCTGTTTCGTCGTCACGCCAGATATGGCGGACCTGACCGGCGGTCTGAAAGCAGTCGGCACAGGGGCCGACAAGACGGTCAAGGGCGCCCACGTGCTGGATTCTACGCAGTACAAGAACCATTCCATTGTGGACGTCTACGCCTGCCGCAAGGATTGGTTCGACAAAAACAGGGAAACCGCAGAGAAGTTCGCGGCGGGCTATCTCAAGGCGTGCGAGGACCTCGTGGATCTCAAGGACAACCACGACTCCAAGACGCGCGACGCGGACAAGGAGAAGAAGTACTCCGCCCTGCTCAAGCTGTCGCAGGACGTCTGGGGCAAGGATGTGCTGCCCGGCCTGGACGACGTCCACGGCTTGATTAAGGACGCCACGTTCGTCGGTCTGCCCGGCAACTACAAGTTCTTCACCGACAAGGAGGACGTGATCGGTTTCCAGGGCCGCATGAAGGCGGCCGGCGCCATGGCCGTCAACGTCGGCTCCGCGAAGGCGCCGGCGACCATGCTGGACGCCGGCCTCGACTTTGACAAGATCAAGACGCTCGGCAGCCTTAAGCTGGCGGTCAAGGCGGAGGCCGCGGAGCTGGGCAATGTGGACCTGAGCACCCTCGACGTGGACAAGGACGCCATCTTTTCGTTCACCGTTGAATTCGACGTGGACAGCACGAAGGTGGACACGCAGAAGTACGCGAAGGAATTCCAGAAAGCGGTGGACGAGGCGTCGAAGTACGGCCACGCCGTCTTCGCGGTCCGCGGCCACGTCGATCCGACCAAGACGCTTGTAGACTTCGTCAAGGCCGGCATGGCCAAGGGCATCCTGCAGCGCACCGGCGAGGCCGGAAACTACAAGTATTTCCTGGTGAAGGAGGGCAAGGCGATCGACCTGGCCGACACCAAGGACGTGCTGCGGGTCATCAACTCGGCCGACTTCAGCGGCGCCGATCAGGACCCGAAGGCCACGGTGGCGGCGGCCCAAACGCTGTCGGACGACCGAGCCAAGGCGTTCCGCGAGGCGGTCATCCAGTTCGCCAAGGCCAAGAACCTGCGGCTGGACGAATCGCAGTTCAAATCCCAGGGGGTGGGCATCGCCGAGCCGATCATCGGCAAACCCAAGAACGACGAGGACGCCTCCAAGAACCGCCGCGTCGAGTTCCGCATCCTGAAGGTGTCGCCGGAGGTGGTGAAGAAAAAGGATTTCACCGACATCTAATAGTTTATTTCGACGAATTCTCAGAGGAGCCCGCAGCGCAAGCAAGGGCTTTCCCTTGCTTATGCTGCGGGCTGACAGAACGCTTGCAGAGGGGTCGGCCGTGAAGAAGTTTTTCCTGATCGTCCTAATCTGGGGCGTGATCCTCGGCGGAGGGGCGGCCGCGTATTACTACCTGTTCTACAACAAGCCGGCCGACGGCAAGGTCGCCGACGGCGGCGACGCGGACAAACCCCCGCCGCCGCCTCAGCCGCCGCATGCCGGCTCATCGAAGCTGCGTCTGGCCCTCGATTCGTTCTCCGGTTACTGCATCTTCCGCTCCGACGAGTTCAAGAAGAAGCTGGCCGACCAGGGCATCGACTACGAGTTCGTCGATGACAACGCCGATTACCCCGCCCGGATGAAAACGGTCGCCAGCGGCGACACGCCTTTGGCCGTGTTCACCATCGACGCTTTGGTCAACAACACGCCGTCCTCCGGCGAACTTCCGGCGGTGATCGTCATGGCCATCGACGAAACGCGCGGCGCCGACGCCATGATCGGCCTGGCGCCGGGCACGCCCGATGTGGATTCGCTCAACCGCAAGGACCAGAAGATCGTCCTGGTCGAAGGCTCGCCGAGCGAGACGCTGGCGCGCGTGGTCCGCAGTCAGTTCAAATTACCCGACTTGCCGATGCTGAAAAAGGATTACTTGATCGCCGCCAAGAAGGCCCAGATCGACGATGTGTACGATCAATTTCGCGCCGCCCGCCCGAATGAACACAAAGCCTTCGTCCTATGGGAGCCATTCGTATCCAAGGCGCTGAAGGAGCGGCCGGAGTCCCGTGTGCTGGTGGACAGCTCGAAATTCAAGGGCTACATCGTGGACGTACTGGTCGCCCAGCAAGCGTGGCTGCGGGACCACCCGGCCGAAGCCCGCGTCGTGGTGCAGAGCTACCTGGAAGTGCTGCACGCCCATCAGGCGGCGGGCGGCATGGCGCCGTTGGTGCTGTCCGACGCCCATGACAAGCTGAACGAAAAGCTGAGCGACGACGAAGCCGCCAGCATCGCCAAGGGCATCTGGTGGAAGAACACGCTGGAGAACTACGCCCACTTCGGCGTCCTGGCGCCGAGCGATGCGAAGGGCTTGCAGCCGCTGGAGGACATGATCCGCAATATCACCGAGGTGCTGAACCAGACCCGACAGCCAGGCGAGCCGGAAGTCGGCGTCGCCAGGCCGGATAAGCTCTATGATGACTCCGTTTTGCGGGCGCTGTATCAGCAGAGACCGCCCTTCATGATCGGTCAGGAGACGATCTGGGTGGAGCCGACGGCGACGGCGCTCGGCGACGCCGACTGGGCGAGCTTGCAGCGAGTCGGTTTATTCAAGGAAGACCCGATTGAGTTCCGGCGGGCCTCCGACCAATTCTCCGACGACAACGACGCCCAGGCGCTCTTGTCCGACGTGGCCGACAAGATGCGCCGCTGGCCGCAGTATTACCTCCGCGTCGAGGGCAATACTTTGGGAGACGACAACGAGGAGAATCGCCAGTTGGTAAAGGACCGGGCCAGTGCGGTGAAGAATTTCCTGGTGAAGAACCTAAGCGTGGACGAGAACCGCATTCGCGCGGTGGGGAACAAACCGGGCCAGGGCAAGGAAGTGGATTTCGTCATGCTGCAAAAGGCGCCGTGACGCCGGGGAGTCATGCGATGGGCAAGCCGGCCCGGCGCGGGTTCTTGCATCTGCTCTTTTCGCCGCATACGCTGGTCCCCGTGCTGCTGGGCGCCGGCTCGGCTGCGGCCGTGTGGCAGTTGCGCCTGTTCGGGGCCGATTCGACGCGCCTGGCGATTTTCCTGGCCGTGGCCGGCGGCCTCGGCGGCCTGGGGACGCTGCTGACGCTGGCGGTGGTCGGCGGCAAGGCGGTGGAACCGGCCGTGCAGAAGAAGCGGCGGGAGCTGCTGGCGATGCTGGATGCGCTGGCCGAAGGCGTGCAACGGCCCCCGGCGCCGGACAAGGACGACGCCACGCCCCCGGCGGCCGTCGAGCGGGCATGAATAAGATGGATTTTTCGGAGTGTTTCGATCCGCAACCCTGACAAGGAGTGCGCTCGTGAAGGTACGGAAGACGTTCGGAGTGGTCGCCGCCGCCGTGGTCGCCGCCGGTCTGCTGGCGTCGCTGGGCTGCCCGCCCGGCAACCAGGGCGCCAAGCCGCTGACCATCGCCTACAGCGATTGGCCCGGTTGGCTCGTCTGGGAAATCGCCAACCAAAAAGGCTTCTGCAAGGACGCCGGGGTGGACGTCAACTTCGTCTGGTACGACTACCTCCCATCCATGAAGGCGTTCGAGACCGGCAATGTGGATGCGGTCCTGGTCGTGTGCGGCGACTCCCTGACTATCGCCAAGCCCTCCACGGCCATCGTGCTGACGGATTACTCGAACGGCAACGACATGATTATCGGCAAGCCAGAATTTCATTCGATCAAAGACCTCAAGGGCAAGAAAGTCGCCGTGGAGGAGAACCTGGTGGAACACATCCTCCTCGCAAAGGCGCTGGAAAAGAACGGCATGACGGAGTCGGACGTAACGATTGAAAGCGTGGCGACGGACAAGATGCCGGTGACGCTGGGGCAGTCGGGAATCGCCGCCGTCGGGGCCTGGTACCCGATTTCCGGCGAGACGCTCAAGCAGAATCCCGGATCGGCGCCGTTGTTCCGGAGTTCCGACGCCCCCGGCCTCATCTACGACGCGCTGCAGGTGAGCCGGGAAAGTCTGGCGACCCGCCGCGACGATTGGAAGAAGGTGGTCGGCGTCTGGTTCAAGTGCCTCGACTATTTAAACGACCCAAAAACGCACGCCGACGCCGTCAAAATCATGGCCGCCCGGATCAAGGCCAACCCGGACGACCTGGAGAAAAACCTCAAGGGGACGCAGCTGCTCGACAAGGACGGGAATCTCAAGGCCCTGGAAAAACGAGACACGCTGGACAGCGTCTATGGGTCTCTGAAGAACGCCAACGCGTTCTACCTGAGCCACAAGGTTTACGACAAGGCGCCAGAACTCGATCCCTATGTGGATCCCAGCCTTGTGAAGGAAGTCATTGGAAAGTCAGCCTACTAAAGGAAGTGATCGGAAAGTGATCGGGGCGCTCCGCCGGTTGGGACTGGCCGGGAGGATCAAGTGAAACGTCGCTCCTTGTGGCTGTCGATCCGCACGCCGCTGACGCCGCGCCGGGCCGCGCTGGCGAAGTTCGCTGCGTTCTTCCTGCCGGTGGCGATCTGGTGCGTGGTGAGCTACGTGCCGTTCATCGCTCACCCCATGGTCCGGGTCACGGACGCGGGAGATTCGATTATCTATAGCGCCAACGGCAGCCCCATGGCGCGGGCGGATTTCGAGGCGGAGAACGGCCGGCTGGCGGCGGCGGGCAAGCGGCGCATGGTCGGCGAGCCGGCCAACCCCGTTTACCTGCCGGCGCCGCACGAGGTGGCCGTCGCCTTCTACCAGGCCCTGACGACGCCGCCGGTCCTCAAAGGCGATCAGTGGGTGGTCCAAAGCCTTTGGGAGAGTTGTCAGATTATTTTCTGGGGATTCCTCCTTTCGGCGATCCCCGGCGTGCCGCTTGGAATTCTCTGTGGCACGTTCGACTTCCCTTCCAAGTTGTCTGAACCGTTCATCGACTTCATCCGCTACATGCCGGCGCCCGCCTTCGGGGTCTTGTGCGCGGCGGCGTTTGGCGTCTACGGGCCGGGCGGTCCGGCGATCGCCATCATCTGGATCGGCACGTTCTTCCAGCTGGTCCTGGTGACAGCGAACACTACGCGGCAATTCGACCCCAGTCTGCTAGAAGCGGCTCAGACGCTCGGCGCCAACCGGCGGTCGCTTCTGACGCGCGTGATCCTGCCGGGGATCCTGCCCAACCTATACAACGATATGCGAATCCTGATTGGCTGGGCGTGGACTTACCTGATTGTGGGAGAATTGATCGCCCAGAAGATCGGCATCAGCGCCTTCATCCAGGAAAGCAACAACCATGCGCATTACGCCAACGTCTATGCCGGGATCATCATGATCGGCCTCATCGGTCTCACTTTCGACCAATTCCTGGCCTATGCAGCAAAATTCCTGTTCCCGTGGCAGCCGTCGATGCACAGCGGCGGGCTGCTCGGCTGGCTCATACGCGTCGTGACCTATTGGCCGAAGCGCCTGCTGGCGGCTCGTCGGCCGGCCGTCGTCGCACCCTGAAGCCGCCGGAGAAGAGCGCCATGTCCAGCGATCCACAACACGAGCTGACGGAAGGCCACGCCGTCGTCGCGCCCCGATCGCCGTCGCCGCCGGAGTTCCCGCACAACAAGGAGCAAGAGCCGGACGTGACGGCTCGCTTTCAGCGCATTTACCAGCGGCCGGTCGTGCTGGATGTGCGCGGCTTGTGCAAGACGTTTCAGACTCCCGGCGGCCCCGTCGAAGTGCTGCGCGACGTGAACTTCTCCGTCCATCGCCGGGAATTCATCTGCGTTCTCGGCGCCTCCGGCTGCGGCAAGTCCACGCTGATCCGCATCCTTGCCGGCCTGGAAGAACAGACCGACGGCGCCGTCGAAGTGGACGGCAAACCCGTCGCCGGCCCCGGCGCCGACCGGGGCATGGTGTTCCAGAGCTACACGCTATTCCCATGGCTGACCGTGAAGCACAACGTCATGTTCGGCCTGCGCGAGAAGGGCACGCCGAAGAAGCGGGCGGAAGAGGAAGCGCGGGAATGGGTGGACGTGGTCGGCCTGACCAAGTTCCTCGACGCCTATCCGTATCAGCTGTCCGGAGGCATGAAGCAGCGCGTGGCCATCGCCCGCGCCCTGGCGAATCAGCCGCGCGTCCTGCTGATGGACGAGCCGTTCGGCGCCCTGGACGCCCAGACGCGCTGCCAGATGCAGATGTACCTGAAACAGATCTGGATGAACGTCGATGTCACCATCCTGTTCATCACGCACGATCTGGACGAGGCCGTGTTCATGGCCGATCGGATCATCGTGCTGAAAGCCAATCCCGGTCGCATCGCCGAGATCATCGAGGTGCCGCTGCTGCAGCCGCGGACGCCCGATGCGCTCTTCTATCCGCGCTTCATCGCCACGCGGCTGCGCGTAGATGAATGGATTCATCCCAAGGACGATCACGCGGGGGACAAGCATCCGGTTAAGCGCATGACGCCGCCAGGGGATGATGTATTGTGAGCGTCACTTTCCCGCCGGGCCGACGGCATACAGCGCCCCAAACCCGTGGAAATAGATGCGCCCTCCGGAGATCGCCGGCGACGCCTGGAATTGGTCGGGAAGCGTGTTCTCCGCGATCTTCTCGAATTTCGGCCCCGCTTTGACGACGGTCATCGTGCCGTCCTTCGCCGTCAGGTAAAGGTTGCCGTCGGCCCAGACCGGCGACGCCCGGTAAAGCGACGAGTGCAGTCGTTGCGTGTATTTCTCCTCGCCGGTCTTCGCATCCAGACAAACGAGCGCGCCGTCCTCCTTGCACAGGTAAACCAGGCCGTCATGGATCAACGGCGACGGCACATCCGGCGTGCCCTTCGCCAGCCGCCAGGCTTCGGCGGGGCTGCCGGTCGTAATCATCCCTGTGGCCTCTGGTTTGACGGCGACGACGGGGCCGTTCTTGCAGGACGGGATGACGATGAGGTCCGGCGACACAGCGGGCGACGCGACGAAGCGCAGGTCCTGCCGATTGCCGATGGTCAGGTCGCCGACGCGCCAGATTTCGGAGCCGTCGGTCAAACGGTGGGCCGTGGCGAAGTCGTCGCCGTGCGCGACCAGGTAGGCCTGGTCCCCCTTGCGGTAGACGACCATCGAGGCGTAGGACTCGCGGTTCTCGCCGTGGCCGCCGCCCTTGCGCTCCACTTTCCACACCTCTTCGCCGGTCGCCTTGTTCAGCGCGACGAGCTGATGGCCGCCGGAATGGAACAGCTGCAAATAGAGGCGGTCGCCGTCCAGAAGCGGCGTGCAATGAAAGCCCCACTGGATATTGAATTTCCCGTATCGCTCCTGGACGTTGAATTTCCACGTCTCATTGCCGTCGAAGTCGTAACAAGCCAGCTCGCCGCTGCCGACGAAAACCCAGACGTGCTTGCCGTCGGTGCTGGGCGAGGCGGACGCCCCGTTGCCTTCGTTGTTGCGGATCGTGCGGCCTCCGGGGCCGACCGGCTTCCGCCACAGCTCCTTGCCGTCCGTGCTGATGCAGAACAGGGCGATGTGGTCGCCGTCCTGGCAGGTGAGGAAGATGCGGTCGCCCCAGACGGCCGGCGTCGATTCGCCCATTCCCGGCAGCGGAAAGGTCCAGGCCAGGTTGTCCTTGTCGCTCCATTTGGTCGGCAGATTGGTTTCGCTGCTGATTCCGTCGCCGGCGGGGCCGCGCCACTGCGGCCAGTTCTCGGCGGACGGGGTCGGCGCCAGAATCAGGGAGGCGGACAAAAAATGGAGGACAATGGGGGTAAGATTCATGGAAAATGGTCCTTGGCGACGAGGAATCACGGTGGGACGGCGACGCTTGCGCGGATGCTATCCTAATACCAGGCGCCGGCGCCGGCGTCCAGGGGGCGCACCAATCACGAGGTCCGGCCCGTGCTCAAGCACGGGTCTATGAGCCGACGCCCGGTGAACCGGGCTGCAACCGCCGCCAGCCCCGTTTACGGGGCTTCGGCTTTTAGACCCGCCGTTCACGGCGGGGCGGCCCGTGCTCAAGCACGGGCCTATGAGCCGACGCCCGGTGAACCGGGCTGCAACCGCCGCCAGCCCCGTTCACGGGGCTTCGGCTTATAGACCCGCCGTTCACGGCGGGGCGAACCTCCCGTTCAGAGGACCTTCCCGCGGCGGCGGTGGTCTGGGCAGGCGAAACCGCTCGCCGGGAGGAAGCGGCGCCGTCGGACCGCAAGACTGTAAGGCCGACACGCTGCGCGACGGGGGTCTGTCGGCCTTACCCTCAGGGACGCTGCCCGGCTGCGACGGGCGCCGCCAATTTGCCGCCGGGTGGACGGCGCTTTCCTTGCCGGGCGACGGTCGCGGGGCGATCGGCGTTGCGCCAAGCCTCACGGGTGCCCGTCCATCACGGTCCGTCAGACCGTCAGACCGCCATGCTGCGCGCGGGGGGTATGGCGGTCTGACGCTCAGGGACGCTGGTGGGCTGCGTCGGGCGCCGCCGATTTGCCGACCACATGGGTGCGTTATCCAGCGCCGCGGGACGCGCCCGCAGGGGGCTGATTATACCATAGCGAGGGGGCGTCTGGGCAGTCGGATCGGGGCGCCGTCGGCGGAATACGCAGCGGGCGGCGAGGGTTCTGGAGAGGACGGCGGCGGCGCTGGGGATCATGGTTTGGCGGCGGCGCGTTTGTCGAGGAAGTCGAGGGCGGCCTTGGCTTCCTGGGTCTGGCGGACTTCCGGCGCGCCCTTGGCCAGGTCTTCGAGGACGGCACGCGCCTCGGGCGTGCCGATCCGCTCCAGAACCCAGATGGCGCGGAGGGACCGCAGCGTGTCGGGGTCGGTGACGACCCACTGGCCGAGCGGCTTGAGCAGCTTGTCGATGCGCGAGTGGGCCTCGGCGGAAGGATTGTTTTCCAGGGCCTTGCGCAGGGCGGCTTCGGCTTGGTCACCAAGCTCGGCCAACTCCTTGGAAGCCGCCTCACGGCGGTCGAAGTCGTCGGCGCCCAGGTCGGCGATGAGGCGCGCCAATTCGGCGGCAGGAACCTTTGGAACGGACCGAAGCCGCTCACGCAGCCATTTCGGTGCGGCGTCGTTTGCCGCGGTCAGCGTTTGCACGGCGTGGTAGGCTTGTTTGGCGTCGTCGGCCGCTAGGTCCGCCCACAAACGAGAAAAGTCGCCGCTTTCGAGCGGCTCCGCGGGTCGGTCCGGCACAGGCCGTTCTAGCGGGAAGCAAGCAACAGTGCCTTTCCACTCTTGCGGGTTGACGCGGCCATGGTTGTCGTCGAAGACCGCCGCTGCGGCCTTCTTGCAATCGGGCGACATCGTGACAAAGTTGACCTTTGCGTCCAAATCCCAGCGGTCCAGTTCCTGGCCGGACAAGGCCTCCCATAAGCGGACCGTTTTATCCGCCCCGCCGGACAAGATGAGACGTCCGTCCGAAGAATAGGCGATGGACCATACAGCATCGGTATGCCCTTTAAGAGGCCGGAGGCGTTGCCCGTTCATCAGGTCGCACAATTGGATGGCGTTGTTCTCAATGTTCACGGGGTCTAGGGGAGGCATTTCGCAGCGGGATCCAGCGAACCGCCAAGTAGAGATGGCAAATGCTAGCATCCGGCCGTCGCATGAGATCGCGAGGGCGTCGGCCGTCCTGAGGATGGGGCACTTCAGTTCTCGGGTCTTTTCTCCCGTTTCCAAACTCCACAAACATATTTTGTCCGTGAAACAGGCAATCGCCAACTCCTTGCCTCCGGGGCGGAAGGCCGCTCTGCCCATTGTAAGAACAGGAACGTAGGTGTTGAAATGATTCTCCAGGGGGAACGTAAGGCGCTTTTTTCCAGTCGTGAGGTCAAACAAGACTACCTCCGGCTGAGCGACTCGATTCGACTCGACGGCGAGCAGGTCGTCGTCCGGCGAGAAAGCGACGGGAACTGCGTCAAACACTTCGTTTTGGCCGCTTGCTTGTCCCTGTGGCACACCAACATCCAGCCGGCGTACGGTTTCGCCAGTTGCGGAGTCCCACTGCTCTACCTCATGTCGGCCTGCCGCAGAAGCGATACTTTTGCCATCGTTTGAATAGAGTGCGGCGTTGCTGTAGCAGCCTCGCAAGTTCAGGTGTTTG
The DNA here is from genome assembly GCA_035546275.1 of Gemmataceae bacterium. GTDB lineage: Bacteria > Planctomycetota > Planctomycetia > Gemmatales > Gemmataceae > UBA4732. The sequence goes on along the minus strand of DATKHW010000347.1, from coordinate 1,773 downwards.
TGGATGGCGAGGACGCCTCCGTCCTGAACATCCAAAACGCAATCAACGCCGCACGAGCCCGCCATCAGCAATCGGTCACAGGAGGGATTGAACGCGACGCAGAACACGGGCCCCTTCTCAGCGGGTGTAGTCCAGCCGCCATGGGACGAAGGGATCGCGGCATTCGTCGTCGGAGCCGGGCCATTGCCCTCCGATATACAACCGGCGGCGGCGATGACCATGACCATTAGGATGAGAGCGGGGATAATGCAAAAGTTCGGCGGCTTCATAACCTACCCTCCTCCGGGTGCCTTTCGGACAGGAGTACGTCGATACGCCGATCGGGATTCCTTGGGCACGGAATCATGCTATCCCCTCAATGCGTCCTAGCCGAAGCGCGCCCGGGCGCGATAGGTCTTTCCCCGCTTGGCGCGGCCCTGGGACCCAGCCCCTTTTAGAGCGTTACGGCCGACGATTGCAAGATCATTTTGTGGTGTATGTCTGTTTCTTAAGTGCCTCATTCAAGAGGTCCCCGCCCGTCAGGAGGGGCACGGGGCGCGCTATGTCCACATCCCATTTCCCTTTCGCTGGTTGTTTTACGCCGGCGGCGGCGCTCGGCGTCCAAGAGGTCAGTATGTTGTTGCCATCCTTCCCGTTCTGCATAATGTCGCCGCTGGCGTTCCACGACCAGTAAGCAACGGCTTCCCGGAACAATAATCCGTCGTAGGGCATTTCGTCATACGTGGCGGCGGCAACGTTGAGCGTGAACGATATCTCGTTGTCTACGCTAGCCGCCACCTGGGTGTTGTTGTCATAAACGGTGATCGCGCGTGCTAGCGGATTGTCATTGGCACCGATGACGGTTGGGTCGGTCCCATAAAGTCTGCCAGGCAGGTAGTTGGCCGGCTTTGGGGGGTTGGCGGTAGCGAACATAAGAGTATACCAGGGCCGGTCCATCTCCCTTGTTAGTGCTACGTCAAGGAAGTCCTGGAGCAGGATGCTGGACCTAATGCGGGTATTGTTAAAGAACGACTCCGCGCCGGTGATGTAACCCACCTGCTGGAAGCCTACCTGGATGTGAGTTACGCCGTCATCGTGTTTCGGTCCCCACCCGACGAGGGTAACTTTGGCCTCCCATGTCAAGGCAGGCGTGTTCGGGTCCTGGATGGACTGGACTGTCCCGTTTTGCACACGCGCGGGGGGATCGATTGCCAAAGGCGTATTCACTGTCGGTCCAAGGTCGCTCTTGTACCCTTTTCCGTTGGGATTTTTGTCCTTGAACGACTTATCGGGAGTAAACGACTGGGCCGTGTTTTCCACGACGACCTTCACCACAGTCACCTGGAAGTCCACCTCTGTGAAGCCCTTTTGACCGGTTGGCTGGTACTCGAGGCGCAACTTGCCTTGGGCGGGCTTGTTTGCGAACTGCGCCGTCACGCCGAACCCGATTATGCCACCCGCCTGCTGTACCGGCTCAATGGACCAGTTACTTCCAACGGTGCTGTCATTGATGGTGTATGCCGATAGCTTCGCATCCATCGGCGGAATGTTGAAGAAAAATGAGTACTTGGAGTTACCGGGAACTACAGCGGGACCGTCAACCGACGTCTGGCCTTGCGCGTCCATTGTAGACACCGTCGCTCCGATGAGAACGTTCGCCGCGTTGTAGAACAGCGTCTGAACGCTGAAGACGCCGGCTGTTTGGTACGTATGGTTTGCCGGCACGTCATACAGGTCGCCGTTCACTCCCAGCGTCACCGTCGAGATCACGCCGTCGCCCCAATTCACCACGGC
>DATKHW010000346.1:0-2301 GCA_035546275.1 Gemmataceae bacterium | reverse complement strand
CGCGGCCTCGACTGGCAGCAATTCCTGGAACGCGAACGGCGGCCGGCGATGCACGTCGGCGGCCCGATAGGCCACCCGCCGCCGGAACGGAGGCCCGTCGAACGTGAACGAGTGATATTCGCCGCGCTCGCCGCATGGGTCGGCGCCCGCCGGCAGCGACCGGCGAAACTCCGGCGTCAGCAGCCGGCCGCAATGCTCCGCGCTCAGCCGCTCCAGGTCCACGCAAACCACCACTGCCGAAAAACCAAGATCGTTAAACTCGCTGTACAGCGCCTCGCTGTCGCGGCCCCACAGCGGATAGCAGCCGCGCAGGCCGACGTGATCCAGCAGCCGGTCGCGGAACGCGCGCAGGTCCTCCAGGAAGATGTCGCCGAAGACGACGACTTCGATCCCCTCCGCCTTGAGCTTTGTCCAGGCCGCCGTCACCGCGCGGGTGTACACGTCGTTGGACGGGAAAGTCGTTCCCGGACCGGAATGGGCCATCGGACACGAGGGATCGCCCTGGTGCGGAATGACCACGAACTCGACCGGCAGGCCGAGCGCGTCGGCCTGCTCCTCGATGAGCCGCCGCCGAACGCCGTGCATGGAAACGCGGTCGTAGGCCTGGCTGAGGCAGGTGAGCAGACGGACCACCTGGACGTCGGGATGGGCGGCCCGGACGTGGTGCAGGGCGAGGGCGCTGTCCTTGCCGCCGCTCCACAGGAGGGCGGCCTTCGCGGGTGCATGCATGATCGGCTCCGTGCGCTGGCCGGGGCGCGCTTAGTTTACGCCGCCGAACTTGAGGCGGCCCCCCGTATCGCCCGGTTTGGGCTTGGAAAATGGAGCGCGAATGTCAAGAGCAACGGTTATTCCGCCGATAACTTGCATGAACCACTCGGGGAGGATTCGGACGGGTCGCGCCCCGTCCAGCCGGTTTCCGGCGCGGAACGGGAGGGAGGGCAGTATGGGGAAGTGGAGGATAGGCGCTCTAGCGGCGATCGGTTGGTTGGGGGCGTGGGTCGCGGCTCACGCTCAGACCGTTCCTTTCGCCGGCCCCGGGACCCCGACGGCCGACAACATCCCGGTCCAGATGCCGCTCGGCATGCCCGCGTCGTTCACCGCCCCGCCGCCGCCCCCGCCGCCGCCGGACCCGCCCCCGATGGGGCCAGGCGGCTACCGCGGTTTCGACAACGCCTTCGACGAGCCTTGCCCGACCGTGCCGCCGCCCTTTTTCCATACGGAAGTTGGATACCTGGGCGTGTGGACCAAGCACAACAGCGCGCCCATCCTTGTCACCCAGGGCAGCATCTTCGACCCCATCCCCGGAGCGCTGGCCCAGCCCGGCACCACGCCTATCATCGGCGGCACGATCGACGGCGACACGTATCACAGCGGCGCCCGACTGTCGTTTGCCTATGACTGCTGCTGCGACCGGTCCTGGACGGTGGACGCCAACGTCTTCGCGCTGCAAGACCGTACCGAAACGCAAAACGCCAGCAATGGCGGCGGTGGGTTCACGGTCCTCGCCCGGCCGTTCTTCAGCGTCCCCGCCAATTCGCAAAGCGCCGTCCTGATCGCCGATTCGGGCCTGACGTCGGGCGGCGTCGCCGTGCAGCTCAAGCAACAGGTTTACGGCGGCGACGCGAACGTCATCTGGAACTTCTGGCCCGGTGAAGGTGGATCGTGGGCGGCGTCCATGCTGCTCGGCGGCCGGGCGCTGTCCGTGGACGAGCAGATGTTCGTGACGGACACGGTCCAGGGCCTGCCCACCTCGACTCTGTCCGGCGTCTCCGTCTTCCAGAACGACAACATCAGCTGCCACAATTACTTCTACGGGGCGCAGCCCGGCGTCGTGTATAGCTGGTATCTCGGATCCTTTTCGCTGGATTTGATCGGCAAGGTCGCCTTCGGCTACACCGACGAGTGGCTCAGCATGAACGGCGTGACGCAAACGACGTTTCGCGGGAGAACGACTACGGCCAACGGCGCTCTGCTCGTCCTGCCCAGCAACGCCGGCACGTATCACAAGGACGAGTTCGCCGTCGCGCCGGAGCTGCTGATCAACGCCAAGTACGCGTTCAACCAGTATTTTCGCGTCGGGGTCGGCTATGACTACCTCTATCTGAGTCGGCTGTTGCGGCCGGGCGACCAGGTCGATGAGGAAGTCGGCGGCGCCGCCCCGGTCCATCCGACCGCCCTGCTGAAGCAGTCCGACTGGTGGATGGAAGGATTTACCGCGTCGCTGGAATTCAGCTTCTGAGTTGCAGGGTGGGTCGAGCGTCGGCGAGGCCCACCGGCGCCGATTGAATCTCTATCGGTGGG
>DATKHW010000345.1:0-8872 GCA_035546275.1 Gemmataceae bacterium | reverse complement strand
AGATGGTCGCCGCCACATCCGCCGGCCCCACCGGGTTGGTGGACGGATACGACGCCGTGCGATCCGAGGAGCCGTACACCTGCCCGCCGCGCACGCCGCCCCCAGCCATCACCACCGAATAGCAGAACGACCAGTGATCGCGCCCGCCGCCGCTGTTGATCCGCGGCGTCCGGCCCATCTCGCTCATCCAGACCACCAGCGTCTCGTCCAGCATCCCGCGGTCGGCCAAATCCTCCAGCAATGCCGACGCCCCCTGGTCCTCCGGCGGCAGCAGCGTGTTCTTCAGCGTCGGGAAATTCGCCCCATGCGTGTCCCAATCGCGGTTGCCGAACGAATAGGCGGTGACCAGCGGCACGCCCGCTTCAACGAGCCGCCGGGCCAGCAAGAAACTCTGACCCAGGGGGGCGTCGCCGTAGCGCTCGCGGACCCGATCCGGCTCCTTGCCGACGTCGAAGGCGTCGCGGCAGGCGGAGGAAGCCAGGAGCGAATAGGCCTTGCCGGTGCAGTCGTCCAGGTCGCGGAGCGCGGCCGTCGCTTCCAGCGCTGGACCGACCTGGGCCATTTCATCCAGCAGCTGTCGTCGTCCGCCCATGCGCCCACCGTCGGCCGCCCCCAGCACGGTCGTGACGCCGAAATCGAGGGCGCCGGTGATCGGCCGGGCGAAAGGGACCGTAAAGGGATCGTAAACCCGGCCGAGACAGCCGGCGTCTTGCCCCATGCTGTCGTGGTTGCCGAAGTGGCGGAGGTCGCCGAGCGTGACGTAGGAAAAGACCCGATCGGCGGGCCGCACCTTGCTCAGCACCGATCCAAGAGAGGGCATGTCCTGCACGCTGGCCGGCGGCTCGATGCCGAGAATGTCATGTTTGGGATGGGAATAGCCGGTCAAGGCGAGGTAGGCCCCGATGGCATGGTCGTTGTCGCGGTGGGTGACGGAGCGGACGACGGCGAAGCGGTGGGCCAGCGCGGCCAACCGGGGCAGATGCTCCGTGACGGAGACGCCGGGGACGGACGTGGCGATCGGCTTGAACTCGCCGCGAATCTCCGGCGGGGCGTCGGGTTTCAGGTCCCAGAGGTCGAGGTGCGACGGTCCGCCGTAGTGGTAGACGAGGATACAGGCGCGGGCGCGGCGGAATCCATCCGCCGCGCGCCGGACCGGCTCGGCGGCGCGGGCGCGCAGACAGTCGGCCCACATCAAGCCGGTGAAGCCGAGGCCGCCGACGCGCAGCGCCTCCCGGCGCGTCAGGCCGTCGCAGAGACGGACGCCTCGCCCCAGGACCGAAAGCATGATTCGCCCCCCGTCGGAGTCTCGCGGGACTGCCTGGGTCCAGTGTAGCTGATCGGCCGGTTGGCGGCCCGTGCGATGGGATGAATCTTCAGACTCCTCGCCGGGGCGCGCCGCCGGCAGTAACAAGGACGGCATGCACAGACCCGTGGGGCATGCCGTGCAAGGTCCAGCCCGACGCGGCCCTGCATGGCCGGAATCAGGCGCACGCCGTCCTCGGCGGGCCGCCTCCGCGCCGGGCAGCCCGTTGCCGAACACGGAACGCCTTGCATCTGGACGGCGGGCCGCGTCTGGCCTATCCCCAACTAGGACGGGGACGCCGGGACAATCATTTCCTCCGTCCTTGGGAAAACACCTCGCCGATGGCACGTTTGAAACGTAATGCCGGCGTCCGGGGCGATGGCATGAACCGCACGTCTCAGAGCTTGCTGGAACGCGTCCGCCAGCTCGACGACGAAGCGTCGTGGGCGCGCTTCACGGCCCTGTACACGCCATTGCTGTATTCGTGGGCCCGTCGGCTCGGGGCCCAACCGGACGACGCCGCGGACCTGGTCCAGGACGTGTTCGCCACGGTCGTGCGCCGGCTGCCGGAATTCCACTACGACCCGGGCAAGAGCTTTCGCGCGTGGCTCCGCACCATCCTTCTGAACCGCTGGCGCACGAACCGCCGCCAGCCGTCCCCGTCGCCGCTGGCCGCTGATCCCGCGCAGGAAGACCTGGGCCCCGTGCTGGTCGATGAGCAGGACGAGGCTGAATACCGCCGCCACCTGCTTCGGCAAACCCTTTCGTTGCTGCAGTCGGAGTTTTCGCCCGCGTTCTGGAGGGCGTTCGAGGAACACGTTCTCGCGAACCGGCCCGCGGAGGAGGTCGCCGCTCAACTCCAGATCTCGACGGGCACGGTTTACGTCGCCAAATCGCGAGTCTTCAAACGTTTACGACAGGAACTAGCGGGCCTGCTGGATTGAAGCGGGCGGCGCATCGGTTTCGCCGCGGCGTCCCTTGTCCGTGCGTCGCGACCGCATAGAGCAAGAACGGACGGGGACCGGTAGGGGCGGCGGACGGAGCCCGGCCCACTTTTTGGTTTGACGGCCGCGCCTCGCGCGTACTGGATTAGGGAGGGTCAACGCCCGGACCGCCTGGAACCGCGAAACGGTCGCGCCGCGAGAGCATCGGCAATGCCCGGCCTTTGTCCTGACACGCTGACGCTTCAATCCCTCCTGCTGGGGCAACTCCTTGGCCCCGAGAGCGAAGGCTGGGAGACGCACCTGGAGCAGTGTTCGACCTGCGTCACGACGGCGGGGACGCTGACCCTGTGCGACCCGCTGACGCGGGAGGCGCGACAGGCGGCGGCCGGGCCGCCCCCTCTCGTCATCGCGCCGGCGGAGCTTCCCGTGGTGCAACGGCTGGCGGCGCGCGCCCGGTCGCTGTACACGTCCGGTGCGCCGGAGCAGAGCGCGGCGCTGCATCCGGGTGGGCTGCCGTTCCTGGCCGCTCCGCTGCTCGAGGGCGAGATCGGCCGTCTCGGCGCGTACCGCGTGCTGCGCCTCCTGGGCGCCGGCGCCATGGGCCTGGTCTTGCTGGCCGAGGACGAGCGCCTGCGGCGCGCCGTGGCGCTGAAGGTGCTGCACCCGCGGCTGGCGGATCGGCCGGAGGCGCAGGCGCGCTTCCTGCGCGAGGCGCGGGCGATGGCCGCCATGGCCCACGAGCACATCGTCCCCGTTTATTACGTCGAGGAGACGGGCGCCGTCCCGTTCCTTGTAATGCCGGTGCTCTCCGGCCTGCCCCTCAGCGACTGGCTGAAGCGGCGCCCGCGGCCCCCGCTGGCCACGGTCCTGCGCTGGGCGCGGGAGATCGCCGAGGGGTTGGCGACGGCTCACGAGCGCGGGCTGATTCACCGCGACGTCAAGCCGTCGAACCTGTGGGTGGAAGGGCCAAACGAGAGCTTAAAAATCCTCGACTTCGGCCTCGCCTGCTTCGATCGCGAAGCCACGCGTCTGACGGCGTCCGGCGTCATCGTCGGCACGCCGGCGTACATGGCCCCGGAGCAGGCGCGAGGGGCGGCCCCGGACCCGCGGTCGGACCTGTTCAGCCTCGGCTGCGTGCTCTACGAACTCTGCACCGGCGTGACGCCGTTCCGCGGCGACTCGGTGATGGCGGTCCTGTCGGCGCTGGCCAACGACGAGCCGGCCCCAGTGCGGTCGCTCAACCCGGCCCTGCCGATCGGCGTCGAGGTCCTGGTGCGGCGGCTGCTGGCGAAGCAGCCGGCCCGGCGTCCGGCGTCGGCGCGAGAGGTCGCCGACACGATCGGCCGACTCGAAGGGATGCCCCCGACTCCGTCCAGGCCGCGCCGCCTCCGCTGGCCGGCGGCCGCCGCCGCCATCGTCGTCATTGTCACCGCGGCGGTCGGGATCTGGTTGTCGCGCCGCCAATCGCCCGCGCCGCCAATCGCCGCGGAAGTTCGGCCGCAGCGCGACGAGAGCAACACGCCGACGCCGCCGACGGTCGATCCGCAGCCGAGCCGCTCCGACCGGCTCGTCGGACACGCCGACGCGGTCACGGCGCTGGCCTTCCCCGAGGGCGGCAAGACGCTGGCGAGCGCCTCGGCCGACGGCACGATCCGGCTCTGGACGCTGGCGACCGGCGCCGACAAAATCATCGTGAAGCACCCCGCGCCATGCACGGCGATGATCCTGGCGGCGGACGGCCGCACGCTCGCCAGCGCCGGCCGCGACGGCTCCGTCCGGATCGACGACGTGGCTACGGGCGAGTTCCTCCAAACGTTCACCGAGAAGGACGGCGTGTCCGCACTCGCGTTCGGGCGCAATAGCCTCCTGTACGTCGCCACGGAGTCCACCGAGCGCGGCGTCGTGTACTGGGGGTTGCAGAGCAACTTCCACGACAAGATATTCTTTCCCGACCCCGGCCGCGCCCCCATGCTGGCGGCGGACCCGCGGGGGGAAATGCTTGTGGCGGCCGGAGACCACAAGGGATCGCTCTACTTTCGCTACCTCAGCCCGCTCGGCGGCCGCGAGATCGTGCGCGCCCACAACGGACCCATTCTCGGCGGGGCGTTCTCGCCCGACGGCGGCATGCTCGCCACCGTCGCCGGTTCGCCCGACGACACGATCCGTCTGTGGGATAGGAAGGCGATTCAGCGCGAGGCGGTCGGATTCCCCCTGGCGCGGATTCACGCGCTGCACCCGGGGGGTGCGTCGGCCGTCGCCTGGGCGCCGGACGGGCGGCTGATCGCCTCCGCCGGCATGGACGGCGTCGTGCGGGTGTGGGACCCGATCACCGGCGCCGACCACGCCGTGTTCCATCACGCGCCGGGCGCCGCGGTCGCCGTCGCCTGCCTGGCGTTCTCGCCCGACGGCCGACTGCTGGCGAGCGGCGGCGCCGACAAGGTCATCCGCCTGTACGACGTGCCGCCGTTGGGCGACCCGTCGAAACCCTAAGACGCGGCTTTCAGGCCGGGTTGAGGGCGACTTTCCCATCGCCCCCGCGAGGCGACGGAGCCTCCACCCAAGGGGTCTTGAAACCGCGTTCACCCCGTCCTTAAACTCTCCACCTGCTTCGATCGAGGAGCATGTCATGCGCTGGGCACAATACCTCCTTTCCAGGCTGTCTCTCCGTTCGGCGTCCGCGGCGGGCCGTCGCAAGTCGCGGCCCGGTTCCCGGCGCGTGCGGCCGGTCGTCGAGCTGCTCGAAGATCGCCTCACGCCGTCCGCCTTGCAGCTCAGCCTTTCCCCGCACTCGATCGTCGAAGCCCCTGGCCCGTCCTCGACCGCCGTCGGAACCGTGACGCGCGTCAACACGGACAACACGCAGCCGCTGACCGTCGCCCTCAGCAGCAGCAACAACGCCGAGGTGAGCTTCCCGTCGTCCGTCGTCATCCCGGCCGGCCAGGCCTCGACGACGTTCAACGTCTCCGCCGTTCTCGACTCCGCGGCCGACGGCACGCAAAACGTCACGATCACTGGGACGGCCCAGGTGACGGCGCCGACCGCCCTCGACCCGACGTTCGGCGGCACGGGGAGCGTGGCGCAGGGCTACCTCACGTCGGCCGTCGCGATCCAGCCCGACGGCAAGATCGTGACCGCCGGCATGCGCTACAACGGCACGTCGCCGAACTACTGGGACTTCGCCGTGTCGCGCTACAACCCCGACGGGTCGCTCGACGCGACGTTCGGCGGCGCCGGGACCGTCATCACCGACCTGAGCGGCCAGAGCGACCAACCGCATGCGGTGGTGATTCAGCCGGACGGCAAGATCGTGGTCGGCGGCATCGGCGGCAACGGCCCGCACTTCTTCTGGGAACTCGCCCGCTACAACGCGGACGGCAGCCTCGACGCCTCGTTCGGTAACGGCGGCAAGGTGATCACGAATCCGAACCCGAGCGGTTACTACAACGAGATCTGGGACTTGGCCCTCCAGTCTGACGGCAAGATCCTCGCGGCCGGCGACATGGACGTCGGCAGCGACGGCGAGTTCGCCGTCGCCCGGTACAACACCAACGGCACGCTCGACACGACCTTCGGCTCCGGCGGCATCGCGACCAGCAACCCGACCGTGGGTTACAGCGACCGGGCCTTCAGCGTAGTCGTGCAGCCGACCGACGGGAAGATCATCCTGGCCGGCGGCAGCAAGGGCGGGAACTTCGACTCGCACTTCGCCGTGTCGCGTTTCACGCCGTCCGGCGTGCTCGACACGAGCTTCGGCGGCACAGGCACGGTCGTCACCGACGTGCCCGGCAGCTACGAGCAGGGCCAGGACGCCGTCCTGCAGCCGGACGGCAAGCTGGTTGTCGTCGGCTACGTCAGCCCGGCCGGCGTCTACCCGACGGTCAACAACTTCGCCCTCGTGCGCTACAACCCCAACGGCTCGCTCGACACGTCGTTCGGCTACCAGGGCTTCACCATCACCGACTTCGGCGGCAACGACTCGGCCCAGCGCGTGGCGCTCCAGCCCGACGGCCGTATCGAGGTCGTCGGCAGCGGCGTCGGCACGACCCTGAGCACGTCGCGCACGATCGTGGCCTGGTACACCCCCAGCGGCGTTCTCGGCGGCAGCCTGGCCGGGCCGAACGTTGGGGTCCTGGGGGAGGACGTCGCCCTCCAGCCGGACGGGGGCATCGTGGCGGTGAGCCAGCAGGGCGCCCAATTCGGCGGCTACGTCGAACGCTACTACGACACCACGCTCATCAGCGGGTCCGACACGGTCGCGGTGCAGGACCCCACCGCCCCGGTGGCGCTCGATGATTCATACCCGGCGACCGAGAACACGCCCCTCACCGTGTCCGCGGCTGCCGGGGTGCTGGTCAACGACACCGACTTCTCCGGCGCCTCGCTGACGGCCATCCAGCTGAGCAACCCGGCGAACGGCACAGCCACGCTCAACGGCGACGACTCCTTCACGTACACGCCCAACACCGGCTTTTTCGGGACGGACAGCTTCACTTACAAGGACAACGACGGCACGCTGGACAGCAACGTCGCCACGGTCACCATCACCGTGACTGCCCCCGCGCCGACGGCCAACAACGACAGCTATTCGGTAAACGAAAACAACACGCTGACCGTGCAGGCGCCCGGCGTGCTCGCCAACGACACCGACCCCGACAATAACCCACTGTCCGCCGTGCTTGTGACCAAGCCTGCCCACGGTACGCTCCAGTTCGCCGCCGACGGCTCATTCGTCTACACGCCCACGACCTACTTCTACGGCACCGACAGCTTCACCTACGAGGCGTTCAATGGCAGCACCTACAGCAGCCCCGCGACCGTGTCGATCACTGTCAACTACGTGAACCAGCCGCCGACGGCCGTCAACGACGCCTACTCGCTCAACGAGAACGGCTCGCTCTCGATTCAGAAACCCGGCGTCCTCGCCAACGACTCCGACCCCGACAACGACCCGATCACGGCGGTCCTCTCCGCCGGCCCGTCGCACGGCACGCTGACGCTGAACGCCGACGGCTCCTTCGTCTACGCGCCGAACACCGGCTTCTACGGGACCGACAGCTTCACCTACCGCGCCTTCGACGGCAACCTCTACAGCAACGTCGCCACGGTCACGCTGACCGTGAACGCCGTCCCGCCCACGGCCAACAACGACGCGTACTCCGTCAACGAAAACGACATGCTCACGGTCGGGGCGCCCGGCGTGCTGGCCAACGACACGGCGACCACCAGCGACGCGCTGTCCGCCTCCGTGGTTTCCAGCCCCGCGCACGGCACGCTGACCCTGAACGCCGACGGCTCCTTCACCTACAAGCCTGCCGCCAACTTCTACGGCACGGACAGCTTCACCTACCACGACGCCGAGAGTGGAATGACGTCCAACACGGCCACGGTGGCGATCACCGTCAACTTCGTCGATCAGCCGCCGGTCGCCGTCGACGACTCCTACGCGGTCAATGAGGACAGCTCGTTGAACGTCACCCTGCCCCAGGGCGGGACGACGTCGCTGTACCTGAACAGCCAGCCGGGCGACTACATCGGCCAGGGCCAGACAAACGCCTGGACGACGGCGACCGGCTCGTTCACCGCCAGCCGCAACTTCGATAACGGCGTCTCGTTCTCGTACCAGGACGCGAACCCGTCGGTGTGGTGGTATCTCGACTTCGCCGCGCCGTACGACGCGACGCTGACGCCCGGCTATTACGGCGGCGCGACGCGCTACCCGTTCCAGGCGTCGAGCCAGCCGGGGCTCGACGTGCGCGGCGAGGGCCGGGGCAGCAACACCCTCACGGGCGCCTTCACCGTGGTCCAGGCTTACTACGGCTCGTCCGGCCAGGTGCTGTATTTCGACGCCACGTTCGAGCAGCACAACGAGGGCGCGTCGCCGGCCCTCTTCGGCGAGATCAAGTACACCGCCCCGAACACGCCGGTGGGCGTGCTGGCCAACGACTACGACCCGGACGGCCAGGCGATCACCGCCGCCCTCGTCTCCGGCCCCTCGCACGGCAGCCTCACCCTCAACGCCGACGGCACGTTCAGCTACAAGCCCAACGAGGACTACGTCGGCACGGACAGCTTCACCTACGTGGCCAACGACGGCACGCTGAACAGCAACGTCGCCACGGTCACGCTCACCGTCAACCCGGTCAACGAGGCGCCTAGCTTCGTCAAAGGCCCCGACCAGACGATCGTGGAGGGGGCCGGGCCGCAGACCGTCCCCGGCTGGGCCACGTCGATCTCCCCCGGGCCGCCGAACGAATCGAACCAGACGCTCAACTTCCTGGTCAGCACCAACAACGGCGCCCTGTTCTCCGTGGCGCCGGCCATCGACCCGACGACCGGCACGCTGACGTACACGCCCGCGCCGGGCGTTCTCGGCAGCGCGACCGTGACGGTTCGCCTCCACGACAACGGGGGCACGGCCAACGGCGGCGTGGACACGAGCCAGCCGCAGACGGTCACCATCACCGTCAACGACGCGACGCCGACGTTCACGCTCAGCGGCCCGTCGTCGGTGGACGAGGGAAGCCTCTACACGCTCGCCCTCGCCGCGAACGACCCGGACGCCGTTACCGGCTGGACCGTGACCTGGGGCGACGGCAACGTCCAACCAATCAGCGGCAACCCATCC
>DATKHW010000344.1:0-10215 GCA_035546275.1 Gemmataceae bacterium | reverse complement strand
CCGCGGGTTTGTATGGTGTGCGGGGCGCGTCGGGACGTGACGTTCGTCCAGCGGCGCTTCCTGTGGCGGCCGGTGTTCGCGCCCGGCCTGTTCATGCTGCTGACGACCCGGCGCGTGACGGCGGACATTCCGCTCTGCCCGGAACACGGCGGGCCGCGCCTGTTCGCCACGCAGCGCTTCACCTGGTGGGGCCTGAAGACGGTTGCGATCGGCGACGACCGCCTCACCCTCGGCCGGGTCGCCGACGAGTTCGCCGACGCTCTGCAACGATGGCGCGACGGGCGGAAGCGCGGCGAGATTGCGCAACCGACTCCGCCGCCGTTGCGGACGGTACAGGTCGGCCGGGGCACCGGCGGCGGCGCCGCCGCACTGAAAACCCTCGGCGTCGTCCTCGGCGTGATGGCCGGCCTCGTCGTGCTCGGCGTGCTGGCCATGTTCGGTCTGATGGCGATGGGGCTGGTGGTGCTGTCCCGGCCCGCGGCGCCTGCGGTCCCGCCGGTCGTCGGTCCCGAAGCGGCGGCGGAAACTCGGCCGGAAACCGTGGTGGTCGGATTGCTGTCCGCGGCGCCGCAGCTGGGCGCCCCCGCCGGACTGCCGTGGGGACCGCTGGGCGTCGCCGGTCAAAAGGCCACGTTTCATTACCTGGAAGACGCCGAACTGGACCGGCTGCTGGCGGAACTGAAGTCCCGGGACCCCAACAAGACGGCCGCTGCGGCCCAGCGACTGGCCAGGGCGCCCCCGGATCCCGTGCGGCGCAAGGAAGCGGCCGAGGCGCTGGCGGCGGCCGCCGCCAATCCGTTCCCGACGGCTCGCCAAGCCGCCGCGGAAGCCCTGGCGGTGTGGGGCGGCGCCGACGACGTGCCGGCGCTGGTGCGGCTGCTGGACGACCCCTTCCCGAACGTCAAGACCGCCGCCGTCGCCGCTCTCGTCGCCGTTAAGGACCCCAAAGCCGGCGCGGCGGCCCTGTCCGCGCTGGAAAAGGCCTCCCGCGACATCAATCCGACCGTGGCCCGCGCCGCCGCCGACGCCGTGCAGACCATCAGCGCTCGCCAAAAACCGCAAGAGAAACACCCATGAGCGATACGCATTTGCTGCAAGTGCTGCGGCCGCAGCTCGACGACCTCAAGGCCAAGGGCCTCTATAAGCGCGAGCGCCAGATCCAGGGGCCGCAAGGCGCCGACATCCGCGTCGCCGGCCGCGAGGTCATCAACTTTTGCGCCAACAATTATCTGGGATTGGCGAACCATCCGGCCGTCGTCGCGGCGGCCGAGGATGGGCTGCGCCGCTACGGCTACGGCGTCGCCTCCGTGCGCTTCATCTGCGGCACCCAGGAAGTCCACAAACAGCTGGAGGCGGCCGTCGCCCGCTTCCTGCGGAAAGACGACGCCATTCTCTACGTCGCCTGCTGGGACGCCAACGGCGGTCTGTTCGAAACGATCCTCGGCGACGAGGACGCCGTGCTGAGCGACGAGCTGAACCACGCCAGCATCATCGACGGCGTCCGCCTGTGCAAGGCGCGCCGGCTCCGCTACCGCAACGGCGACATGGCCGAGCTGAAAAAGGGTTTGAAGGAGACGAAGGACTGCCGGCTGCGCCTGATCGCCACCGACGGCGTCTTTTCGATGGACGGCAGCCTGGCGAAATTGCCGGACGTCTGCGACCTGGCCGATAAGTACGACGCCGTCGTCATGGTGGACGACAGCCACGCCACGGGCATCCTCGGGCCGACCGGCCGCGGCACGGCCGAACAGCTCGGCGTGCTCGACCGCGTCGATATCATCACCAGCACGCTGGGCAAGGCGCTGGGCGGCGCGTCGGGCGGCTTCACCTGCGGCCGGGCCGAGGTCGTGGACATGCTCCGTCAGCGATCGCGGACCTATCTTTTCTCCAACGCCTTGCCGCCGCTGATCGCCGCCGCCGCGATCAAGGCGCTGGAGCTGGCCGGCCAGAGCAGCGAGCTGCGCGACCGGCTGCACGCCAACGCCGCCCGCCTGCGGGCCGGTTTGGAGAAAGCCGGATTCACGGTCAAGCCGGGCCGTCATCCCATCTTGCCGGTGATGCTCGGCGACGCCGCCCTGGCCACGCGCATGGCCGACCGGCTGCTGGAGCATGGCATCTACGTCATCGGCTTCAGCTTCCCGGTGGTGCCGCAAGGGCAAGCACGCATCCGCCTCCAGACGTCGGCGGCCCACACGCCGGAGCAGCTGGACCGGGCCGTCGCCGCCTTCACCGCCGTCGGCAAGGAGCTGGGCGTGATTCGGGGTTGAGATGCGCCGGCCGTGCCGGGCTTGCGGCCCTGGCGCCAGACGCCGGGCAGATCGCTTTCAGGCGATTCGGAAGGCCGCGGCGGGCGTCTGCCGATGGGTGTAGGGGCGGGGTCGCCCCGCCCCATACCACCGGGAGCATGACGCAATGTCCACGTTCTATGTGCTGCCGCCGCGCCCTGTCTTGGGCGATCGCCTCGCCGCCTTTCTGCACGCTTTCCTTCCCGGCATGGATTGGGACGCCGCCGCCCGCTCCGCACTCGCCGACGCTTTGGCCGCTCTCGCCGTCGGCGAGACGGACGCTTTTCTGATCTTCCGCGACGACCTGCCCGACGGCGAGCGCGTCGTGCAGGCCCTGCTGGACGGTTACGGCGCCGGGGACGACGACGAAGTGGTGGAAGTGCGGCTGGACGGGCGGGCCGGCGAGGCGCGGGCGCAGCGCTGGCGCGTCGCCGACCGGCTGGCGCCGCGGGCGCTGTCGGCGTAGTACAAGGGAATGCAACTCCGAGGGCCCGGCGGGATGAACGCCTCGCGCCGGTCCAGGCGCCGGGTCGTCAGCCGGCGATCGACCCGTCTGAGCTTCAGGCGCTCGTCAAATAGATACTGCGCTTCGGTGGTCATGACTTCTGTCCGCAGCCGGGGCGCCGTCGAAGCCTCTCGCCTGTCTTGCCGCAGCCACGATCTTTTCTCCGCAACCCAATGCGTCCCGGTACTCCTTGAAAGAGATCAGGCAATTCCTTTCGGCGTCCCAGAGCTTGAGTCGCAGGCAGCGATAGACGTCGCAGGGGTGGAGCGACGTCGTTCCTGGCGACTGTAATTCCTCAATCCCGGCCATGGCTTCCGGGAGGCGGTAAAAGGGGATGCGGGCATTCATGTGGTGGACGTGATGGTAGCCGATGTTGGCTGTAAACCAATGCATCACCGGGTTCATGCGCAGGTAACTTGAGGAATGCAGCGCCGCGGTCGCATAGTCCCAGTCTGTGCGATTCCGGAACTGCGCGCCGGGAAAGTTGTGCTGCGCGTAGAACAAGTAAGCCCCCAGGGCGTCGGCCAGCAAGAGTGGTACGAGAAACGTGAACACGAGGGCGGCCGGCGCAAAGACGGCTAGGCCAGTGATCAGGCCCGCGTGGATCAGCAGGGCCACGGCCGCATCGAGATGTTGGCGCGGCTTGGTTAGCAGCTGGTGGAGGCACAGGCTGTAGAGAAAGGTGGTGAAGTAGCCCAGGAGGATGATGAGGGGGTGGCGAACCACTGCGTAAGCCAGGCGCCGCCGCCGGCTGGCCTTTGCATACTCGTCAGTCGTCATCAACCAGACTTCCCCCATACTATCGGCGAAGTACTGCCCGTTGTGGTGGTGGTGATGATCGTGCGACTGCTTCCAGATGCTGGGAGGGGCGAGCACCAGCAATCCAAAGGCCCTGAAGATGACGGCTGCCAGCCACGAGCGGCCCAGGATCGCTCCGTGGAGGTAATCGTGATAGATCACGAACATCCGGACAATGAGCAGGCCGGTCAACACGCTGAGGGAGAGGCGCAGCAGCCAGGGCAAATTCAGGCAGGTCGCGCTGAGCAGGCCGAGCAGCAGGCCCAGCGTGGACGCGACGTGCCGCCAACTCCGCCGCCGATCCTCCTGAGCAAACGGCTTGGTCGCCCGAATCAGTTCCGGCCCCGTCCGCGTTCGCTTGTTGGTCTCCATCATGCATCTCACACGCGACGTGCCCGCTTACTCCAACAAGGTCATTCCGGCGCGCTTGCGCGTCGGAGGTGCGGGGCACTTGCGAAGGTAGCTAAGCAAATCGGAGAGTTGGCCGCTGGCCAGCGCGATGCAGGTGTCCGCGCCGCCGTAATAGAGACGGATCGCCCCGCTCGCCTTGTCCAGAATCCAGCCGCAGGGGAATACGACTCCGCTGACGTCCCCGTGGCGCTCGTAGGGCGTCTCGGGCGCGAAGATCCAGTCGTCGCTGCGCCGAAGGACCCGGCAGGGGTCCTCCAGGTCGAGCAGGGCAAGGCCGAGCCGATAAAGGCACCCTCCGGCAGTCGCGCGGACGCCGTGATACAGGAGCAGCCAGCCCTCCGGCGTCTCCAGCGGCGGAGGGCTCAGGCCGATCTTGTTGGCGTCCCACCACGCGCCCCGCCGGGCGTGCAGCAGGATGTGGTGGTCGCCCCAGTGCGTCAGGTCCGGCGAGAAGGAAAGCCAGATGTGGGCGCCGGAACTCCCCGCGGACACGGGCCGATGAATCATGGCGTACCGATTCCCGAAGCGGCGGGGAAACACGGCCGCGTCCTTGTCCTCCGGAGGCATGACCGGGCCGAGCCGGCTAAAGGAGATGAAGTCTTTCGTCGCCGCCAGGGACACCAGCGGTCCGCTGGCCGAGTAGGCTGTGTAGGCGATTATCCATTCCTGGCGGTCCTCGACCCAGGTCAGGCGCGGGTCCTCGACGCCCCACGCCTCCTCCGAGTGTTTCGCCGTGTCGGGAATGAAGCTGGGATTGGAGTCGATGTGCCAGTTCGTGACGCCGTCGTTGCTCCGCGCCACGGTCAGGTGCGAGTGGCCGCGGCGATCCTCCACGCGCACCAGCAGAATGGTTTCGTCGCCCATCTGGCACGCGCCGGCGTTGAACACCGTGTGCGCCGGGTAGGGCCAGTCCTGGGCGGTCAGGATCGGGTTCGCGGGATGGCGATGAAACAACTCGGGATATAGATTGGGCTTTTTCGATTCTCGCAGCATTCCGATGTCCTCGAACGAGGGGTAGCTTTGTGAAGTCCCGCGGGATCAGGCGCTTGCGGTCGCGGCCTGACGGTCGACTCCCAACGACTGTTGGGTTTCAAGCAGGAGCAGTTCCGCCCACAAGTAGGCCAGCGTCGATTCCGCCCCCTGGTTCCGATTCACGCCGTTCGGGCGGAGGCCGTCGCAGCAGGCGCCGCGCCGGACGTCGGCGAGGGGCTGCGTCACGCTGTTGTGGCCGTGGAACCAGCCGCGTGCGCGCTGGAAGACGGCCAGATATTGCTGCTCGGCGAGCAGACCAAAGGCGGCAAGCGCGGCTTCCGCCATCGTGGCCGCTTCCACTGGCTGCTGATCGTACGGAGCCTTGTCTTCCCCGTGCGCATACCAACCATCGTTCCCGACAGGCCAGAAAAAGGAGTGGGGCAATCCCGCATCCGTCGACGTGGTTTCCCTGTCGAGGAAGGCGAACGACGCCTTTGCCGCTTCGAGGAACGCCTCCTTCGGCCAGCGCCGCGCGGCGACGAACAGGGCGTGCGGCAACACCGCGTTCGCATAGGTCATGCGCGACTCGAACCATGGCCAGTCCGGACGGAGACTGCGGTGATAGCATTCCAGCAATCGCCGGGCCGCGAACCACGCGACGGTCTCGAGCGGTTCAAGGTCCTTCACCCCCGCCGTCCACAGATGACCCCAGGCCAGGATCACGTATGCCTGCGCCCGGATGCTCCGCAGATCGGCGAGCGTGGGCAAGACTGCATCGATCAGCTCCCGGGCCAACGCCCGGTAGTCGTCCGGCAGACTGCTGCCGAGGACTTCGGCCAGGGCGAGAACCGTCTGTCCCTGGCAATCCCCTCGGTCCACCGCGTCCAGCCAATGGCGCTGGTAGCTCATGAAGTTGTGGAACCCGCCGCCCGCCGATCGGGCGTACTCCAGGAAACTCAGGTACGTCGTCACCCGGCTCAGCATGCGTTCTCCCGGGAGCCGGCCCCACAACCGGGCGCAAAGGCGCAAGGCCCGAGCGTTGTCGTCGGTTGTGTAGCCGCTGTCGCGGCGCGGCACGCCGTAGATGGCGTGCTGAATCAGCCCGGTCGAATCCGTCATGCGATCCAAGTGATCCAACGAGATACCGTCGTGATCGTGCATCCTTGACCTCCGTGTGCAAGTTTTCCGGGCGAGCGGCGCCTTGAGATTCTCAGGCGGTCTGAACTTCCAGTCGGCCGCCTCCAAGACGCGTTTGCTTCAGGCGGATGCCCGCACCGCCCATGCCCAGGTGAGCCATAGAGACAAGCCAAAGACAAACTGCATCGCGATCTGCAGCGACCAGCGCCACATCCCTCCAATCATGCTCCAGTTGGCCTCCACGATCGCTCTGTGTACTTCGGCGCCCACGATTCCACGTGGATTGACGATGCCGAAGGTGACCATGCGAAGGGCTGGACTCTTCCATGATTTCAGCCAGGACTCGGCTTCGTCCAGGTCCACCTCCAGGGCCGGGCGGTCAAAGTATTTCGCGGCGAACACGGCCTTCCAGTCCAGGAAGAGCATCACCCCACCCGACAGGACGACGGCCGTCAACGGCAACCAGAGGACTCGAAGCTCCTCGAACGTCACCTTGGCCTGAATCAGGACTAGATAGCGCGCCAGCACATTGCATAACAGAACAGCCAATGCCAACCCAACGGCAAGCAGAGTCGGCCAACCCAGAAAAATGGTCGAGTGCTTCTTCACTAGTTCCAATACTTTCGGCCATCGGTTCGGGCAGGCGAATACCAGGCCGAGAACCGCCCGATAGGTACGGACCCGGATCGCCACACCCACGATCAGTCCCGCGATCAGGTAGCAGTTGAACACGTCAATCAGGTTGAGTGTGTCGATCCAGGAAAGCCAGCGCATGGATTTTGCGTTCTCTCTGGGTGAAACTTACTTCTGGGACGGCGGCACGGACTGCTCGGTCTTGTCCTTCGCTGGATGCTCCAACTCATGAGCTTTCTCCTCCGCCCTCTTCTCGTCCTCCTGAATCTTCTTCTCGTCCACCTTGATCGATACGTGGTCCGTGTTAGCGACACGGTCCCAGGCCATTTGGAACCACCCCAGGTAGAAGCCCAGGCCGACTACGCCGACCACAACCAGAACAAGCACGAACAGTAAGCCCTTCATCATTGCCTCCTCAATGGGCCAGCAGCGAGTTACTGCGCCCCGAAGCGGTTGCTCAGAAGCGATAAATAAGCCACACGATCAGCACGATCACCAGCAACAGTCCCAGGCCGCCGCTCGGACCGTAGCTCCAATTGCGGCTGTAGCCCCAGGCGGGCAGGACGCCCAGGACCAGCAGGACCAGGATGACCAGCAGAATGATTCCCAACATGGATGGCCTCTTTCGATGGTTTGAGTTTCGCCGACGGCCGGCGCCGTGAACGTCACGTCATGCCGCCGCTTGTCTGAATAATCCGGACGACTACCCGTCAGGCGGGTGTGGCCTGATTGTGCGCTTTACCGAAGACAGCCGCCCTGGCGGCAAGCCGGGCTTTGTAGCGGGCCTGCCAGGCGCGCATGGAATTCTTGAACGTGGCCGGCGCCGGCTTGTCCTCGGGCAGGGAGGGCGCTGCAGGCTTGCACCGAATTTGCATGAATGGTCTCACTTGTCGTAAGAAGGGGGCGCCGGAAGACGGCGCGGCCGTGGATGAGTTCGTCGCAGCCTTCGGGGAATCCCCCTTCGATCGCGCCGAGCAGGTAGGCGCAACTGCGCAGCATCACAGGCCTCCTCGTATCAAACTGCTTGCCTCACTCTGCCCGCCCGGCGTCGCGGCGACTCGGCGGTAGAGCCGTTCCAGACCGGCCTCACTGGCGGACGCCGTCGTCTGGAAGAATTCCAGATATTGCCGGCCCACATTCGGCCAGAACATCGGCCGGGCGTATTCGTATGCCTTGCGCCGCGTTTCCGCCCGAAACGCCGGGTCGCCGAGGTAACGGAGCGTCGCCTCGGCCATGGCTGCGCTGTCGGAAAACGGCACGAGCAGGCCGCGCCCCTCGGCCAAGACCTCTTCGGCGTACAGGTAGGGCGTGCTCACCACAGCGCCCGCCGCGGCCAAGGCGTACGCCAGGGCGCCGCTGGCGATTTGGTCCTTTCCTGGATACGGCGTGATGTACACGTCGCAGGCCTGCAGGTATCCCAGGAGATCGGCCAGGCCGAGATACCGGTTGACGAACCGCACGTTGGCGCCGACGCCCAGCGTTTCGGCCTTCACGGCCAGGCTCTCGCGGTAGACCTCCCCCTCCTGGCGTTTGACTTGCGGGTGAGTGACGCCCACGATCAAGTAAACGGCGTCGGGGAAGGCGGCGACGATCTGCGGCATCGCCTCGATCATGTATTCCAGCCCCTTGCCGCGGTTAATGAGTCCAAAGGTGCATAGCACCCGTCGCCCCGCGAGGCCCAGCCGCGCCTTGCTGAGGTCGGCGCGTTCCCGTTGAACCGGCGGGACGCCGTGTGGAATTACCCGAACGTGCGTGCCCCTCACGTGATAGACGCCGGCCAACAGTTTGGCGGCGGTTTTCGTCATGACCACGATGCCCTGGCTGCGCGCGGCCAAGCGCTGGACCAGGCGGCGAGGCAGCGGCGCCGGCTCGGTCATCAGGGTGTGAAACGTGGTGACGATCGGCTTGCGGCAGGCGCGCACGAAGTCCAGCACTCCGGCGCCCCATTCGCCGGGATAAAGGCCGAACTCGTGCTGCAGGCTCACCACGTTGCAAGGGCCGTCGTTGGCCACGTGAGCGGCCTGGCGGTAGGCGTCGGGCCTGCTGTTGTCGATGACGTGGACCACGCGCGGGTCGTCGTAACAGAGCGAGGGCGTCTTCTGGATCGCGGCCAACGAGGACACGTCCTCCCGCGCCGCCAGATCCACCGCATCGGCGGAATCCCTGGTAAAGGTCGCCAGCCCACACTCTTCGGGCGGATAGGTCGAAACAAAGAGTGGTCGGACGCTGCGCACTTGTCGCCTCCTGTTGGTTGTTCTCTGAATCACGGGAAGACTCGCCGGCGCCCGACGCCCCCATTCTCCGCGACGATCGGAACGCAGTACTTCTGCCAAGTCGGGAGCAGCGTCTGCCGATGGGTACTCTCCTTTCAGCGCCCCGCGTTGTGCGCCTCGCGTTGTGGCATGGTCTGATACCATGCCACAACCCGGACAAGTCGGCCTGTCGCGTCATTGGCCGACTGAGTTGACAGCCGCTTTCAGGGGGATCCGCATGCCCCAGGGGCCGCAGGGTCCGCCGTGTGCGGCAGCGGCGGCCCGACGCCGGTGCGAATGCGTTCCCACACCTCCAGGCGATGGACGGGGACGTCGGGATCCACCTCGAAGCCGAGCTTCACGATCCCGCCCCGGATGTCCAGCACCGTGACTTTGAGCAGGCGCTGGAATCCGTTGGACCCACCGACCATGACCGCTTGCTTGTGTTTCCTTGACAGGACCAACATGGCAGAACCTCCATATTCACGACGGATTGTCGGACCCACTTTCGCTCCACGCCTCCGCAGCGACGCTGCTGGCGAGCATGAACACCTGCACCACGGCCCCGGTGGGGAGCGCCTGCACCACGGCCCCAGTGGTCTTTTCGACCTCGACGGTTGCTTCGCGCACCGCCACGCCGGTGATTCGTTTGATCTCCTGCCGCAGCGGTTCGGCGGAGCTGTGGAACAGCTGGCGGTGATACTCCTGCACCTGAGCGGCGCCCGCCGGGCCGCTTTTCGCCATGGCCGTCTCCGCCGGCGACAAGGCCCCGTGCAATGTGACCACCAGCGTGTCCTCGCTCAGGACCACGTTCACCGATTGGGGCGCGTGCCCCGTTCGCCGCTGCTGAAACGCGCGCGCCGCTCGTGCGATCTGCTGCGCCTTGGTTAAAAGAGACTGACTCATCGGGTTCGTCCCTGACGGCCGCGGCCGTCCCGCGCCGCCAAAAAAAAAACCGACGTGGCGGAACGCCCGGAGGTGTCCGCCACGTCGGCATACTCGTCAACGGGCCTCCCGGCACGGCCGGGTTGCCCTTCATCAAGTCGTCCGACGATCGCAAATCAAGTCTTTTGGGAACCGATTAAAAAGTTACTTCGGCTCCCCTCATAGTCGCATTGTACAGCTCTGGGTGCGGATTGCAAGTGAATTATCGCCCCAAACGGAATATCATAGTCATAGGGCGCCTGGAAGCGGATGACTTCCATCGAATCACCGTTGTGGC
>DATKHW010000343.1:0-2866 GCA_035546275.1 Gemmataceae bacterium | reverse complement strand
CCGGAAGCGTCAGCGACGGAACGAAAACCGTCGCTGACGCTTCCGGCTCGTCATTCGTTTACATCATGCCGCCCATGTCACCCATTCCACCCATTCCACCCATTCCACCCATGCCTCCCATGCCTCCCATACCGCCGCCATGGCCATGATGATCGTGGTGGTCGTCCTTCTTGCCCTTCTCGGGGATGTCCGCCACGATGGATTCGGTGGTCAGCAGCAGGCAGGCCACGCTGGCGCCGTTTTGCAACGCCGAGCGCGTCACTTTGACGGGGTCCACGATGCCGCGCTTTCGCAGGTCGGTGTACTCCGCCTTGTCGGCGTCGTAGCCGTAGTTCTTCTCCTTGCTGCGGCGGATGTTGTTGACGACGACGGAGCCGTCCAGGCCGGCGTTCTCGGCGATGAAGCGGCACGGCATTTCCAGCACGCCTTGCAGCATCTTGACGCCGGCCAATTCGTCGCCCTCGCCCTGGAGCTTGTCCAGCGATTTGCGCGCTTGCAGCAATGCTACGCCGCCGCCGGGGACGATGCCTTCGGCTAGGGCCGCTCGCGTGGCGTGCAGTGCGTCTTCATAGAGGGCTTTCCGCTCTTTCATCTCGGTTTCCGTGGCGGCGCCGACCTTGACCTGGGCCACGCCGCCGGCCAACTTGGCCAGCCGCTCCTGCAACTTCTCACGGTCGTACTCGCTGTCGGTCTTCGTGATCTCGCGGCGGATCATCTCGACGCGGCCGTCGATGGCCTGCTTCTTGCCGGCGCCTTCCGTAATGGTCGTGTTCTCGGCGTCCACCTTGACCTTCTTGGCCCGGCCCATGTCGCTCAGCTGAATGGTTTCGAGCTGAATGCCAAGGTCCTTGAAGATGGCTTTGCCGCCGGTCAGCGTGGCGATGTCTTCCAACATGGCCTTGCGGCGATCACCGTAGCCCGGCGCTTTGACGGCGCAGACGCGGAGAACGCCCTTGAGTTTGTTAAGCACCAAGGTCGCCAGCGCCTCGCCTTCCACGTCCTCGGCGATGATGAGCAGCGGTTCGTTCTTCTTGGAGATGGTTTCAAGCAGCGGGATGAGGTTCTTCGCCGAGCTAATCTTCTCCTCGAAAATAAGGATGTAGGGGTTTTCCAGCTCGACCGTCATGTTGTCCTGGTTCGTGACGAAGTGCGGCGACAGGTAGCCGCGGTCGAACTGCATGCCCTGGACGACGACTACCTCGGTTTCCGGCGTTTTGCCCTCTTCAATGGTGATGACGCCGTTCGTGGCGCCGACCAGCTTCATGGCCTCGGCCAGCTTCTTGCCGATCTCGGCGTTATTGTTCGACGCGATGGTGGCGACCTCGGTGATTTCCTTCTCGTCCTTGGGGTCGATCTCCTCAGCCATCTTGCCGAGTTCCTCGACGATGCGATCGACGCCTTTCTGAACACCGCGGGTGAGGGCCATGGGATCGTGCCCGGCCGCGATCATCTTGAGGCCTTCGCGGTAAATGGCTTCGGCCAGGACGGTGGCGGTGGTGGTGCCGTCGCCAGCCACGTCGCTGGTCTTGCTGGCTGCTTCCTTGACGAGTTGAGCGCCCATGTTTTCATAGGGGTCGGTCAGCTCGATTTCCTCGGCGACGGTCACCCCGTCTTTAGTGACATTAGGGCTTCCCCAACCCTTGTCGAGAACGGCATTGCGGCCGCGCGGCCCCAGCGTGCAGCGGACGGCGCGGGCGAGTTTGCTGACTCCGGCCAGCAGTTTTTGGCGGGCCTCGTCGCTGTAAGTTAGTTGCTTGGCTCCCATTCCGGGAATCTCCTTTCGGTGGCGCCTTCAGGACCGTGGCGGCGTTTCGTCGGGCATTGGTCCGAAGACGCCGCGCGTAACCCTTGGTAGGGAATCTTTGCCAGGTGTGGAACACTGCAGTAGCAAGCCTTGTGCCAGCAGGAGCATGCGATGTAACCGTGAGCTAAGCAATGAGTTAGATAGGACTGCGTCCCCTTGCGATCGGCTGCCGCGCTGCCATTGTGGCAGATGTTGGCGCACGCGTCAGCCATTTTTGGCAATCTGGCCCGGCTTGCCGCGTTTGCGGGCCCGTCATGCCCCGTAGAAAAACCCCTTCACAGGCCGTATAATCCGACCCACGAACAGAGAATGGGGCGGGGCCTCCGCCCCGGTCCTGTCTCAAGGGGAGGTGAGCGGCACGATGCGATCATCCGTTCCATTCCGGCTGGCCCTTGTTGCGGCCCTGCTGAGCGCGGCGTCCCTGTTCGCGCAGCAGCCTGCCGAACTGCCTCCCGTTCATGTTCCAGTCAAACCAGTCAATCGGCGCGATCTCGATCACGTCGAGGCGCTCAAGGCCTACGCGCTTGGCGTCGTCGCGGAACACGACAATCGCCTCATCGAAGCCGTCAAGCACTACGAAGAAGCGGCTCGGCTCGACCCCGATGCGGCCGCACCGCTGCGCGCCTTGGCCCCGCTCTACGTTGCTCTCGACCGCAGCGACGACGCCTTGGACGCTTGCCGCAAAGCGCTGCAACTCGACCCGGAGGATGCGAATACGGGCTATTTCTACGCGCGACAGCTGCGGGCGGCCGGCAAGATTCCGGAAGCCGTAGCCGTCTTCGCCCGCACAGCCGGGCTGCCCGGTTTGAAGGACAAGCCGGGTCTGCGATTACCAATTCTGCTCGATATGGGCGCCGTGTGCGAAACGGCCGGCGATTTGAAAAAGGCCGAGGCGGCTTTCCGGGATGCGATCGCGGTCCTGGACAAGCCGGACGTACTCATGGAACAGGAGCCGATCAGCCGGGCGGAGATCGACGGCCAGGCGGCCGAGATCGACGAGCGGCTCGCCCGTCTGTGTCTCAAGGACGGCAGACCGGATCAAGCCGCGGCCGACTTCGAGCA
>DATKHW010000342.1:0-13672 GCA_035546275.1 Gemmataceae bacterium | reverse complement strand
TCGCTGGCAAGTTCAACGCGCGTTACGGCGAGGTTTTCCCCATTCCGACCTACCGGCTCGACAAGGAATCGAAGGTACCCGGCGTGGACGGCCAGAAGATGAGCAAATCCTACGGCAACACCATCGACATCTTTGCGGAGGGCAAAGCGCTGCAAAAAGTAGTGATGGGCGTCGTGACCGACAGCCTGCCGGTTGAGGCGCCCAAGGACCCGGACAACAATCATCTCTTCACGCTGTTCACCCTGTTCGCAACGGAGGAGGAGAAGGCGGCGCTGGCGGGCCGCTACCGGGCCGGCGGCCTGGGTTACGGCGAGGTGAAGAAGATGCTGCTGGAGAAGATCAACGCGTACTTTGGGCCGTTCCGCCAGAAGCGCAAGGAGTTGGCGGCGAATCCGGATTACGTCGAATCGGTGCTGAAGCGCGGGGCCGAAAAGGCGCGAGCGGAGGCGCGCAAAACCATGGCGCTGGTGCGCGAGGCGGTCGGAATGAAACCGGCGCCCCTGTGAGCAGAAACCACGGAACAGCTTTGCTCCGTAATGCTCGAATCACACGAAAAGCGGTAGAAATACGCGGAATTGCAACCGGGCGCGATCGCGCCCGGCTGCAATTTTTGGTGCGCGACCGTGCCTACAGAGAGATTGTGTATATTTCCACGAATTCCTCCTTCAGTTTGCCCTCGTCGTCGAAATAAAAATCGACGCGAACTGATCCAGAATCTCCCATCCAGTTTGAGTACTTCCACCGGCTCGCGAGGCCGACCGGCTTTCCATGTGGCCCATTGATCGGGCCATAGACGATGCCTTGCCCGTTGAGCCAGGCGACGACCTGCGCTTTCGTTGAACCGAGCGGTAGGGCCACAGCTACCTTCTGTTGCAAGGCCGCCTCGTCGTCGGCGCGAGCATTGATTCGTGGGACGATATGCTTATCACGGAAGGCGGCAACTCCCCAGCCGACCATGACCAGACCGCCGATCGCTTCCAGAACCCACCAGCGCCATCTTATCCTCTTGAGGCGCACGTCCGTCCTGAACGGCTGATCGAAAGGCGTAGGGGATGGCTTGTCGGCCGCAATGTCGGTCGGCGTGGCGTTCGGGCTGTTTGGCTGAACGGCGTCGTCGCTGGTCTGCATGGCGGCGCCCTCCCGCAATTAGCTTATCCGTCGGCGCTCACCGATGCCACGGGGTCGGCGGGAGGGCAGCGGGGGTCAAGGGGCAAGGAGACGGCGTTACCTCAGCGCGAGCATTCGATGGCGCCAGATCGGCACAGGAGGCAGCAAGCAGCTGGGTGACAGTGGCCCATAGCCCGGTGGAACCTTAGCCATCTACCGGACTCAAAAGGGAATAGTTTAATGGAGAGAATTAGAAGCCTGCATTACTTAAGTTATTTAGTGCGAATAGCTTTTCGTGGCGCCGCCGCCTCTTTATTGTTGCCTTGGGCCTGACGGCGGGGTAATCTACCAGTGCTGCTACTTCGGCCGAGTCGGCCCGGCTCGCGCTTCTCGCCCCCCGCCGGATCGAGGTTCCCTGTGCATCGCGCCGCGAGATTCCTGGGTTGCGCCGCGGCCGTCCTCTTCGCCGCCGCCGCTCGCGCCGACGGGCCTCCCTCCTTCGTCAACGACGTGGTGCCGGTCTTCACTCGCTACGGCTGCAACCAGGGCGCTTGCCACGGCAAGGGGGCCGGCCAGAACGGCTTTCGCCTCACCCTCCGCGGCTACGCCCCTGAGCTGGATTATCAGTATCTCACGCGCGAGTTCAGCGCACGGCGCATCTGCACCGACGATCCCGAAGAGAGCCTCCTGCTGCGCAAGCCGTCGGGACTCGCCTCCCACGAGGGCGGAAAAATCTTCGCCGTCGGCAGCCGGCCGTATCAGGTCCTGCTGAACTGGATTCGCGCGGGAACGCCGGGGCCGATCAAGGACGAACCCGTCGCCGTCCAGCTGCAAATCCAGCCTGGCGACCGCACGGCCAAGCCGGACGACGAGATTCCGCTGACCGTCCAGGCGACGTTCAGCGACGGCAGTTCGCGCGACGTGACCTGGCTGACGAAATTCGCCTCCAACGATCCCGGCACGGCCGACGTGGACGCCGCGGGCAAAATCCGCATCCTTCGCAATGGGGAAACCAGCATCCGCGCTGCGTACCAAACGCTCGTCGCTGTCGTGGATGTGGCCGTGCCCTACGATCAGGTCGTCGATCCGGCTCGGCTGGCCGGCCGTAATAACTTCATTGACGATCTGGTGTTCGCCAAACTCGGCGCTCTGCGCATCGAACCGTCCGACCTCTGCACCGACGCGGAATTCCTGCGGCGGGCTTCGCTCGACGCGATCGGCGTCCTGCCGACGCCGGACGAGGTGCGGGCGTTCCTCGCTGACGCGCGGCCGGACAAGCGGGCGCGGCTCATCGACTGCTTGCTCGATCGGCCGGAATACGTCGATTACTGGACCGTTCAACTCGCCGATTTGCTGCAAAACCGCAAGGAGCGCGACCATGACGTGCGCGGCGCCAAGGGCGTGCGGTCGTTCCATGAATGGATTCGGGAGCAGGTCGCCGCGAATCGGCCGTGGGACGAACTGGCCCGTGAGGTGCTGACGGCGAAAGGCGCCGTGACGGAGAGCCCGGCCGTCGGATATTACATCGTCAATGTCGGCGAAGAGCGCGAGGGCGCCCGGTCGGAGGTCGTCGGCGCCGTGGCGCAGGCGTTTCTCGGCGTCCGCATCGGCTGCGCCAAGTGCCACAATCACCCACTGGAGCGCTACACGCAGGACGATTTCTACCACTTCGCCGGCTACTTCTCGCGCATCCACCTCGATCGCAAGGAGCCGGGCAAGGGCGTCACGGTGCTGAGCGTGGCCGGATCGGACGGCAAGCCGAGCAAGGAGCAAGCCGGCGTGGTGCAGCCGCGGACCGGGCAATTCCTCAAGCCGCAGCCGCTCGACCGCTCGCTGGTCGCCGTCGGCCCCGACGAGGACCCGCGCGTCAAGCTGGCGGCGTGGATCACCGACCCGTCCAATGAATATTTCAGCGGCGCGATGGTGAATCGACTGTGGAAGCATTACCTCGGCGTCGGCCTGGTCGAGCCGGTGGACGATCTGCGCGCCAGCAACCCGCCGTCCAATCCCGCATTATGGAGGGCGCTCAACCAGGAGTTCGTCTCACATCATTACGACATGAAATATCTGATGCGGCTGATTCTGAATTCGCGGACCTATCAGCTTGCCTCGGCGACGCGGCCGAGCAATGAGAAGGAAGCGAAGTTCTATTCGCACTATTACGCTCGCCGATTGCCAGCCGAGGTGCTGATGGACGCCCTGACCCAATCGACGGGCGTGCCGGATGAATTCCCCGGCTACCCGGTGGGCGTGCGGGCGCAGCAGCTGGCCGATCCGACGATGAAGTCGTATTTCCTGACGATTTTCGGCCGATCGGAGCGCGTGACGGCGTGCGCCTGTGAGCGGAACGGCGACGTGACGCTGCCGCAGCTGCTGCATCTGGAAAACGGCGACGATGTAGTCCATAAAATGGCGTCGGCCGACGGCCGGCTGGCGAAGCTGCTCAAGTCGGGCAAGCCGGAAGCCGAGATCGTGGCAGAGCTGAGCCTGGCGACGCTGTCGAAGCCGCCGACGGAGGCCGGGAAGGCGGCGGTGCATCAGGCGTTGTCGGAGAAAGGCGCTAACCCGGAGGAAGTCTATCGCGATTTCTTCTGGGCGCTCTTGAACTCGAAGGAGTTCTCGTTCAATCATTGAAAAACTCACCGCGGAGAACGCTGTGAGCGCAGAGACAAGAACAAAAGAGGAAAGAAATGCTATTTGCTTCTGTTTGCTTTTTCTTCTCTCTGCGCTCTCTGCGTTCTCCGCGGTGAAACTTCCGTTTTGGGGGGCTTATCATGCTCGACGTCATCCTCGGTCGCGCTTCCCGCCGCTGCGACGGCGTATCTCGCCGCGATTTCCTGCGCGTCGGCGCCCTGGGCGGCCTCGGCCTGACGCTGCCGGCCCTGCTGCAAAGCGAAGCCCGCGCCGAGGAACGGCGGGGGGCGCGAGCCAAGTCGGTGCTGCTCGTCTATCTCGGCGGCGGCATGTCGCACCACGACGGCTTCGACCCCAAGCCGGACGCCCCGGCCGAGATTCGCGGCGAATACAAACCGATCGACACCTGCCTGCCCGGCGTGCAAATCAGCGAAAAGCTGCCGCGGATGGCGAAGTGTCTCGACCGCATCAGCCTGGTCCGCTCCGGCTCGCACAACAACGACCACCACGAAACCGCGACCAACTGGGTGCTGTGCGGCCGGTTCGGCTCGGCCTTCGGCGACTACCCGGCGATGGGTGCCGTGGTTTCCTATGAAATGGGCTTCCGGGGCCAGCTCCCGCCCTATGTCGCCGTGCCGCGGAATCCGTCGTTCACATGGGAGCTGGGAAAAAGCGCTTATCTCGGCGGCCGCTACGAGTCGTTCAAGGCCGGCGACCCGAACGAGCCGAACTACAAGGTGCAGGACGTCAGCCCCAACGAGGACGTGACGGCCAAGCGGGCGGAGCGGCGGCAAAGCCTGCTGGAGGCCGTAGACGACCTGGCCAAGCAGGTAGAAGGCAACGATCAGATCGCCACCTACGACGAGTTTCACCAGCGAGCGGCGACGATGATCCTGTCGAGCGAGGCTCGCAGCGCCTTCGCTATCGAGGCGGAGAGCGATCGGCTGCGCGAGCGCTACGGCCGGACCACGTTCGGCCAGAGCTGTTTGCTGGGCCGGCGGCTCATCGAGCGCGGCGTGCGATTCGTCACGGTCAACTACGGCGGCTGGGACCATCATGCGAAAATCTTCGACAGCCTAAACAAGAAGCTGCCGGAGTTCGATCAGGGCTTTTCGGCGCTCCTGCAGGACATGGACGATCGTGGGCTGCTGACCGAGACGATGGTGCTGGCATTCGGCGAGTTCGGCCGATCACCGAAGATCAACAAGGACACAGGCCGCGATCACTGGGGCCCGGCGGCCTCGCTGATCTTCGCGGGCGGCGGCGTAAGGCGCGGCCAGGTGGTCGGCTCGACGGACAAAATGGGCGCCTTCGCCAACCGCCGCCCCGTGGCGCCCGCCGACGTGGCCTGCACGGTTTACGAGGCGCTCGGAATCGACCCGCGCAAGTTCTTGATGGCACCGGACGGTCGGCCGAACATCATCCTCGACGTGGGCGAGACCATCAAGGAGCTGTACGCGTAAGTGGAGCAAGAGATTTCACCGCCGAGAACGCGGAGAGCGCAGAGGCAAGACCATGAAGAGCTGGGCCAGCCTTGCTTTGCTTTTCTCTGCGCTCTCCGCGTTCTCTGCGGTGAAATGTTTCGCCGCCGATCCGGCCAAGCCCGACGCCAAGGACCAGCCGAAAATCGTCGTCGCCGTGCCTCTCGGATTGCCGCCGGGCAAGCCGACCAAGCTCGTCCTTCGCGGCCTCAAGCTCGACGAGGCGACCGAAGTTCGTGTGCATGATCCGAAAGGCACGGCTCGGATTCTCGGCAAACGCAAGACGCCGTTGGCCAATAAAGAGAAAGACGATCTGCCGCGCTACGGCGATACGCAAGTCGAAGTCGAGGTGACGCTGTCCGCCGACTGGGCCGGGGCGTCGGTCCCGTTCACCGTCGTCACGCCGGCTGGGGAATCGCCGCCGCACCTCGTCCTGATCGATCACGAACCTGTCCTCCCCGAAAAGGAGCCGAACAACGGCTTCCGCAATGCGCAGCCGGTCACAGTCGGCCAGACCATCGAAGGCGTCGTCAATCCCGACGCGGACGTGGACGTGTATCGCTTCGACGGCAAGGAAGGGCAGCAGATCGTGCTGGAAGTGTTGGCCGCCCGCCACGGCTCGCCGCTCGACTCCATGCTGACTCTCTACGACGCCGACGGCCGAATCGTCGCGGCCAACGACGATTGCGACGGCTCGCCGGACTCGCGCATCGAGGCGACGCTGCCGCGGACCGGGACGTATTTTGTCGCTCTGGTGGACGCCGACGACATCGGCAGCACGGCCAATGTTTATCGGCTGACGATTCGCGCCAAGTGATGCGAAGCTACTTTCTCCGCACTGCCTCGCACCAAGCGATGTACTTCTCCGGCGGGACCTTGGCTACGAACTTGCCGATCACATCCAACGGCAAGTCTTCCAATTTGCGAAAGCGCAGGCACGACTTGCCCATGTCGAGCTTCTTGCCGGCCTTCTTGAATTGCTCCTTGAGCCAGGCCGCCAGGTCGCCGTCGCCATAGGCGGTCATCAGGTATAGGGCGAAGTGGTTCTTCTGCGCGGCCAGGGCCGCATACATGAGGGGCTGGCCGTTATATGTATTTGGGTATCGCTCAAGGGGAATTTCGTAGCTGATGAGGCCATAGGTGATGGCCTCGCGGTAGCCCGTCGGCAGGTTGCGGAGGACGACGTCGCGCACCGCCGCCACAACCGTTCGCCGTTCCTCCGGCAGCTCGTCCAGGTACTCCTGAACGGTCGCCGCATTGCTCTTGGCCATGCCGGATCTCCCGACTTCGCCGACTGTCGTTGCCGCCAACGGATCAGTCGTCGTCGTTTCTGTCGGGCGTGAACTCCGCCGGAAAACGCTCCGAGCCGCGCACCGAGTACCACAGAATCCGATTCAGCGTATCCTCGTCCGCCGCGTCGCCGTCGTCGAAATCCAGCTCCGCCGACTTTTCCGCCCAACGCCGCGCTTCGCCCTTGAGGAGGTCCGGCAGCAGGTTCATCTCGTCGAGCTTGATCTTGTTGGCGACGCATTCATACGGCGTCAGGTCCGGCTCAGTCATGAAGCAATTCCGCATCGGCGTCGCCGACAGGTCGAGCTGATTCATCGGCGGCAGGTCCAGCGCCAGCTCGATCGACTTGACCAGGCCTGTCTGGTTGTACGCGGTGTGGTCCACGAATTTCCGCTTCGTATAGGGGCTGATCGCAAACGCGACGGTGCGATGGCCGTCCACGTGGTCGAAGCCGGCCTGCGGGTCGTCTTCCACCACGAAGATACACGTGTCCTTCCAGAACTTGCTCTTGCTCACCCCTTCCACGATCTGACCTAACGCCAGATCGTTGTCGGCGACCATCGCCCGCGGCGTCGGATAGCCGGCCGACAAGCCGGCCGAGTGGTCGCACGGCAGCGTCAGATAAATCAGGTTCGGCATCTCGCCTTTTTTCTCGAAATCCTTGAGTTCATCGAGGAACAGCCGCGCTCGGTAGACGTCAGGCATGTAGAGAGGAAACCACGGATAGCCGGGGTGCGTGTACGGCGCCAGCGTCTTGAGGTTCGCCGTCGCCGTGACCTTCACGTTGGTCGTCTTGTTTTTGTAATCGGCGTACAGGTCCGCCCATCGCGCTTTTTTCGGGTCGAATGTGTTGGCGACGTATTCGCCGTAGTTGCGGAACGTCTTCTTGCGCGCCAGCGCGTCGTCCCAGAGAAAACCGGCCGAGGCGTAGGCCAGCGGATCGGAGCCGTCGTCGGGATAGCTGCGTATGAAGCCGCCGAAGGACTTTTCCAGATAGTCGCCGCAGTAGGCCTGATCGCACCAGCAATGGCCGTCGGCGCTCAAAACGCCGCTGCAATAGAAGTTGTCGAACAGCGTGAATTGCCGGGCCAGTGCGTGGTGATTCGGCGTCACGTCCTCTCCGAAAAGGCACAATTTCGGCTCGCCGTCGCCTTCCTTCATGTCGCCGAGCATTTGGTCATAGGTGCGGTTTTCCTTGATGATGTAAATCACATGCTGGAACACCGACGGCTCGCCGTGCCGCTGCGGCATCGGCGCCGGCTTGGCGTCTTGGCGTGGTTCGTCCAGGCCGGCCAGGCTGTAGGCGAGCCGGTTGTTCTCGTTGACCTGTTTCGTATAATCCGCCAGCTGGGCGGCGTCGGGCACGTCGATGATCGAAACCGATCCGAGATGGTCGTGAGAGTTCTTGCCCTTTTCCACGGCCCGCGGCTGACTCAGCGAGCCTTCGCCCTTGACGTTGGCGACGCAGAGCGTCTTGCCGTCCGCGGACAGCAGCACGGCGCCGGGATACCAGGCCGTCGGGATGAGACCGCCCACGGCGCTGACCTTCGGGCCCCGCCCGCTGAGTTCTCCGTCGGAAGAGTCGCCGGCCAGGCTCACCACGGCGACGCAGTTGTTCGTGCCGTCGGCGACATACAGCGTGCCGCCGTCAGGGCTGACGGCGACGGCGTTGCAGCCGCTGCCAAACGGCAGATGAACCTCCGGCCGGCACAGGATCGTTTCGATTACCTTATCCGTCTTCGTATCGATGACGGAGACGGTGTCGCTGTTGGCGTTGCCCACGTAGACAAAGCGGCCGCCGGGGCTGACCGCCATGCCGCACGGACGCAGACCGACGGCGATCGTCTTGATCTGCATCCATCGTCCGTTTTCGGCGGCGAGGACGGAGACGCTGCCGCGGTCGGCGACGCCCGTGTTCGGATCGATGTGGATCGGCGTGCCGGACGACTTGGCTTGCGGTTCGCCTTCGGCCGGCGGATCGCCGCCCCAGTTGCTGACGTAGAGGCGATCACCGACCGCCCGGATCATGTACGGCGCCACCCCGACCGGCACGGTCTGCTCGACCTTCTGATTCGCCAGGTCGAGCAGCTGGACAGTGTTGCCGCGGGTGGATGCCGCCCACAATTCGCCGTCGCCGCGTCCGAATTCCAACCCCGCCGTGTGCGCCTTGCCGCCGACCGCCGGCGCGGCCATGTCCACCTCATCGACCCAGGCGTACTTGCCGTCGGCTCGCCGTTGGGCCGTGCGGATCGTGTCAGCCACATCGCCGACGTAGACCCGGTCGCCGCGGGCCAACAGTCCGACGACGCCGAAGCTGGCCTTGGGGATCGCCAAGGTCTGCTTGATCTTGCCCGTCGCCAGCTCAACGAACACGAGGTCGCGCATGTTCTTGACGACGAGAATGGCGCCGTCCTCCGCCAGCGCCAGATCGACGGGTCGGCCTGGGAAGGTCACTTGCCGCCCGGCGGGCCGGAGAACCTGATTCGTGGGAGTGACGATGCGGCCGTCGGCTTGCCGGCCGACTTTGAGCTGGTCGATGTCGGCGGCGGCGGCTGCGGCGCAGAGCAAGGCGGCGGCGAGAGAAAACGGCAGGCGCAAGCGCATGAAAGCGATCCTCGGCGGGAGGCGGGGGAAAATGCGGTTATACCGCGCCGCGGCGAGGATCGCTAGAGTGGAGGAATGAACGATAAATGGGATTTCTCGTGCCCGGGCTCTGCCTGGGAACGAGATTTATTTTTCCGGCTGCGGGAAGCTGACGACGACATGGTCGCCGGCGTGGACGGTGACCTTGCGCGTCTGATCCATCGCCTTGCCGTCGGCCTCCCAATGGGCGCGGACGCTGTAGACGTAGTCCTGACCCGGTTCGAGGTCGGGCGACCGGAAGAGGCGATCGGTCCCCGTTTGCGTGGTCTTCTGTCCTTCGAACCACACTTCGGCGGCGGCCGGCAGCCGGACCTCCACCTGGGCCGTGTTGTCGGTCACAACGGAGAGCGGCGGCGACACGGGATAGCGCATGATGTAGTTCGGCGACTGAATGGGGTAGCTGGACGTTTCATAACTGACGGCGCCGATGTTGGTGGTCCGAACGGGGCCGGCGCCGAACGCCGAGCCGTTGTAGCCGCCGTAGTACATGGGCGTGGCGGCGCCGTAATACATCGTCACCGGCCCGGTGTACGTGTATTGCTGGTAGCCGGTGTAGGTCGGCGGGGGGTTGTAGAAGAAGGGCCGGGCGTAGTTCGGGTAATAGGTCGGGCCGACCGGATAGCTGAGTCCCGGCCAGAAGAACACCTGGGCTTGGCACGCGGCCGAAGCCGTCAGCAGCAAGGCCAGCGCCGCGCACGCGGTCAGGGAGAATCCACGCTTGAACATGGTTGACGCCTCCTCAGGGGATTGCCGCAGCCGGCGCCGGTCGCGGCTGTATATCCGTCAGCAAATTCGACGCCGAACGCCGGCGTCTATTCTAGGCGCCGCCGCAGTCCTCAGCCGTGCAATTCCACAATGTCTTTGTCGTGGAGAACGTGATCGCGCGTCACCGTTTGGCCGTCGAAAACGCCGGCGCCCCAGATGCGGGCCGACTTGAGGTTCTCGGCCAGATCGCGGTGAACCAGCCCAGCCATCTGCGCCACGGTGCTGCCGACGGGGCAAGTGAACGGCGCCGCCATGTCGACCGGCTTGCCGGGCCGCTTGGTGTAAACCCTGATAACATTCAGAAACATGTAAATGGCCGTGCGCAACTCTTCCAGCGCACGGCCCGATTCGGCGTCGAGGGCGTGAATCGGGAAGCGCGGGCCGAACATCTCGCGCACGATCTCCAATCGGTCCGCCGCTCCCGGCGCGTCGAGCTTGTTGGCCGCCAATAGTGTGCGGATGTGCTGGATCGACGGGTCAGGATTCTCGGCCGGCGGCGCTGCGGTCAGCACCGTCTTGACGTGGGCCAGCTTCTCGACGACGGCGTCGGCAGCGAAGGGCCCGTCGTCGTCGGCCAGATCGACCATCAGCACGGCGGCGTCGGCGGCGCGGACCATGCTGCTCTGCCAGCCTTCGAGGAAGTCCGGCGTGATCGGCGGCAGGTCAATCAGCTGGACGCGCACGTCTTCCCATTCCATCATGCCGGCGTGCGGCTCGCGGGTGGTGAATGGGTACGGCGCCACCTCGGGCGTCGCGCGCGTCAACCTCGATAGCAGCCGGCTCTTGCCGGCGTTGGGCGGACCGAGCAAAACCACCTGCCCGGCGCCCTGTTTCGGAATTTTGTAGCTGACGCCGGCTTTCTTCGGATGTTTGCGCTCCTGCTCGACTTCGTCCTTGGTCTCGCTGATCTTGGTTTTGATCTCCGCCTGGAGTTTTTCGCTGGCCTTGTGCTTGGGCACCAGCGCCCACATTTTTTTGAGGCATTCCAGACGGTCTTCGGCGGTTTGGGCGCGTTTGTACTCGGCCTCGGCCTCGTGGTACTGCGGCGTGAGGTTGACGGCCATGGGTGCGGCTCCTGTTCACGTCCGAACCGGCTTCACGGTCGCAGGCGCAATTTACACCTCATTGGGAAGGGTGAAGCTGCTTATTGGTCAAGCGGCGGCTGTGGGTGCGATCTTCCCGCCGACACGGCTTCGTCCGAGGCGTTGTGAAGGGTGTCCCAGTTCACTTCCGCGACCCAGTATTTCTCCTCGGCGTTGTAGTGAACCACGCCTTCGACAACAATTTCATCGGGCCGACCCTGGTCGTCGGCGTC
The DNA here is from genome assembly GCA_035546275.1 of Gemmataceae bacterium. Classification (GTDB taxonomy): domain Bacteria; phylum Planctomycetota; class Planctomycetia; order Gemmatales; family Gemmataceae; genus UBA4732. The sequence goes on along the minus strand of DATKHW010000342.1, from coordinate 2,437 downwards.
GTCCATGTAGAAGGTTAGGGGCATCCCCTCTCGCAGCTGGAGGCCGTACCGAGCCAGGTCGGCGTGGGTCCCCAGGCAAGTGAGTATCAACCGATTCGGGCCGTCCAGTTTATTGAAATCGGCGTAAATGCGAGGCGCGACCACTTGATGACCTCCGCTTATGTTGTCCGGCTTGGATTCGGCGTCGTGGGCCGAAACAGTTGGCTCGCCTGATCCGGCGTGATGCCGGCTAACGTGGCATGATTCGGATTGGTAGGAATAGGCGATGGGATCACGTCCCCTCCCGCTGCGCGAATCGCCCCAACCGTCGTGACGCCCACCTGCTTGTTTGGAATCCCCCGGTACCCCGTATTCGGGTTCGGCCCCGTCAGTTCTCGCACACTTCGACCGGGGGCGCAGTTCACCGACACGTTGTTTAGCTTCCCCGCGGCGTCGATCACTACCCCCGTGCCTGCCAGAAAACGGCCGGGCAAGTTCTCGCCTCCCCGCACGGCCAGCGCATCGTCCGGAAGGACGGTCGTTGCTCCTGCAGCCATCTTACCGGCTCCTGCTAACCGAACCTATAGGAGCGCCAACGACCGTCGCCGCTGCAGCAATGACGACGGCAATTTCTCTCTCGCATCAGCGATTCGCTTTGCGGCCCAGGAGGCGGCAGGTCACAATTCCGTCCCCGCCTTGTCCAGCTTCGCCCGGAACGCCTCCGGCAATTCCCACGCCTGCGGCATGCCTAAATCGAAGCGGCAGAACGCAGCCGTCACCCGGCCGCGCGCGATCGGCTGGCCGTCGCGGCTGAAATCGAAAGCGTAGTTGACGGAGCTGCGGCCGAGCTTCACCACCGTCACGTCGATCGTCAATTCCTCGCCGAAACGCGCCGGGTGCAGGTAGTCGCACGCCGCCGACACGCGCGGCAGGCCATACTTGCCGCCGTCGATCTCCATCACAACCGACAGGCCGAGCGAGCGCAGGAAGGCGTGCTCCGCCGCCTCCATGAAGCGGAAGAAATTGGCGAAATGAACGATCCCCGCCATATCCGTATCGCCGAACTCGACGATGCGCGTCGTGCGGAAGGCGGCCGGCATGGCAGTCTCCTCGTTCAGCGGACGTACTGGGCGTAAACGGCGGCCGTTTCGTCGGCCATGCGGTCGGCGTGGAAGCGGCCGTGGACGGCTTCCTTGCCGGTTCGGCTCAATTCCGCGCCGCAGGCGGGATCGTCCATCAGCCGCCGCAAGCCGGCCGCCAGGTCAGCGGGGTCGTCCGGGTTGACCAGAACGCCGCCGCCCGTCGCCTCGATCAACTCCGGGAAGGAGCCATGCCGCGGCTGCACCACCGGCACGCCGTTGGCCAAGGCCTCCAGCACGTACAGCCCCTTCGGCTCACGGTACGTCGTCGGGACCGACAGCACGTCCAGCCCGTGCAGGAAGCGCACCTTGTCGTCGTGGCCGGGCGACTCGACGTGCTCGAAGTCGTCGGCCAGCCCGGCTTCGTTCAGGCGCTTTTGAATGTCCTCATAATACTTTTTGTTGGACTCGCCGAGCCAGCCGGAGACGCGCAGGCGGCAGCGCGGGGCTGTCGGATCGCTCCGCAGCAGGCGGAACGCCTCGGCCAGCACATGCAGCCCCTTTTCCGGGCAGATGCGGGCGAAATAGCCGATGGTGAAGGGCCGGCCGTTGGGCTGCGGCCGCGGCCCGCCGTGGCCGTGCAGGTTCAGGCCGGGGTAGACGACGTGAATGCGGCTACGCGGGACGGCGAAATACTCCGCCATGAAATCGGCGTAGTAGCCGCACGTGGCGATGAAGCCGTCGATCTCGCGGCAATGCTCGCGGATCAATTGCAGCGACTGCGAGCGAAACGGCTCCGGCAGCGCCTCGATGTAAATGTCGTCGCCTTGCAATGAGCAGAGGATCGGCGCCCCGACGGTGCGTTTCAGCTCGTGGACCATGCCCGACAGGATGGCGTTGGTTAGATTGACGACTTGTGGTTTGTGGTCCGACGCCAGCCATTGAGCGATTTTGGCGACCTCTTTTTTCTGCTTGCCGTGCTCGCCTTTGAGCATGGACACGGTCAAATCGCCGAGGTCGTCGGCCTTGGTCGAGACGGCGAAGCGCGACACCCAGCGGAGCAGCGAAGGAGCGTCCAGCAGCCGGTCCAGGAACCAGGGCGTATGGCGGAACAGGCTCCATTTCTGCTGCAAATAGACGTTGACGCCGCCGAAGAAGACGCGCTTCTGGCTGACGTCCTGCTCGTCGGTGCGGATCGGCGTGTAGCAGGGGACGAGGAGCGCGTCGTGGCCGCGGCGGGCGAGGGCGGCGACGAGGGTGTTGTCCCTCATGCAGCTGCCGCAGTACATGCCGGCGGCGCCGGCGGTGATGTACGTGATGCGCATGGCCGCTGTCTCTGTAGCGCGCGGCGAGCGGGGGGCGTCAGCCCCCTGATTCCG
>DATKHW010000341.1:0-6773 GCA_035546275.1 Gemmataceae bacterium | reverse complement strand
ATTCGTGGAAGAGGTAGTTGCCGGGATGCTTTGGATCGAACAGCCCTTGAAGCTCGCCGCGAAGCGTCTCCACCTGCTCGTCGGACAGGATGCGCACGCCCTTTAAGTATCCGTTTTCGTGGAAAAAGCGCACCTGCTCGTCGGAGAGCCGATAGCGCTCCACGTCCTCTCGCCGCACGCCGGAGAGCAAGGAGCCGATGGGGCCGTGACGTTCCGACAGGTCCGCGATCATGCATGGCTCCCGAAAGCGTGGGACAGGATGCCAATCTTGCCGCATGCGCCCGACAGGATTGGCATCCTGTCCCACATTTCACTATACGCGACGCGCCTTTTCCAGCCGCCGGTAGAGCACGGCCGAGTACACCACCGGAACAAGCCCCGCCGCCACGAGCAGCGCGGCGCCTACAAGCCCTCCAAATAGAGGGTGTATCACCGCCGCGACGCAGCCCGCCAGTCCGGCGGCCGTCAGCGTCCACGCCGCCAGCCGGTGCGTCTGGTTCCATACCGTGTCGCTGGCCAAGGTCCACGGCGTGCGGACGCCGACCCAGAAATTGCGACGCACCTTGCCCATCACGTTGCCCATGAGCGCGAGGAACAGGAACACGCCGCCCAGCAGCATCCGGATAAAGACCTCCGGCGTCGGCCAGATGAAGCCGACCAGGACCGATGCGTGAATCCAGCCCATCATCAGGACCGCCAGCAGCATGATGTAGTTATACGTGCCGCGGAAGGTGTCCACCGAGAACGGCCGCGGCGACAGCCACGGCAGGACCAGCGCCAGCAGCGTAAAGCCCGCCATCATGCCCGGCATCAGCAGCAGCAACGGCAGCAGATGGTCGCGCGGCGTGTATGCGTCCACGACGTTGGCGGCGTTCCAGTGCGTCGGAACCTGCGCGGGAAGCCACTGCTCGCGGTTGACGTAAACCACCGCCGACGCGGCCAGGGCCACGACCGTCGCCGCGAAGGACAACCAGAACGATAGGCGATGCGTCATGACTCGGACTCCTCGGAGTTCGCGCCCGGCTGCGGCGCGGGAAACAGGTCCCAGATCAGGGCCAGCACGTCCTGCACCACCGTGGTGTTGAGCGCGTAATAGATCTGCTGCCCCTCGCGACGGGCGCTGACCAGGTCGGCCGCCTTGAGCACGGCGAAATGGTGCGAAACCGACGGCTTGGTCATCTTGGCGTCGAGCCGATCGGCCAAATCCCCGGCCGTCAGCTCGCCGCCCCGCAGCAGCCGCAGGATATTGCGCCGCGTCGGATCGGCCAGCGCCTTGAAGACCTCGTTGCCTGCCATCGTCCGCCGTTCCGATCGTTAGATTGTTAGCCATTCATCTAAATAATTATCCGAGGAAAACGGCCCCAAGTCAAGGGCCGTCGTTTTCACCCTGCTGGAAGTCACGCCGACATCGGCTGTTCCGCCGCGGATTCCAGGCGTTCCCAGAAGCGCCGCACCTGTTCCGCCGCGGCCGCCGGCAGCGGGTTGTAGTCGTAGACCGCGCGGGCATACAGCGACGCGAACCGCCGCACGTCGGCTTCCAGCGCGGGGAACTCGTCGCCGATTCGGCCGGCGAACTCCAACGGCGTCTCCTCCGGCCGGCGTTCCACGTTGTGTTCGCGCGCCCAGGCTTGCAGCGCGTCGAAGGTGTAGCTTACCAGCTGCTTGATCGGCCGCCGGCCGGCCGAGCCGTCGCCGAAGGGGTTGCGGAAGGACGAAAACGGCCGCGGCGGCGTCGCGCGGCGGACTTCTTCGCTTCCCTCCCCGTCCGTCGCAGCCCTCTCCCGGCCGCGGAACAGACCGGCCCAGAATTTCCGCCAGGCGTCGAGCAAGTTCTTCGCCCAGTCGGTGAAATTGGCGAGGAACTTCAGCCCTTCCCGCAGCAAGAAGAGGACCACCGCGACGATAATCAGCGCAAAGACGATCCATTTCAGGATCGTTCCCAACCATTCAAATACCTTGCTCCAGTCCCACGAGGAGGGCCGCGGCGAGCTGCTTTGGGATTGCGATTGCGCGTTCGAGTTTTGGGGATTTTGCGGACCATTCTTCTCGGGCGGTTTGCCGTTCTGGGGTTGCTGCTGCGAACCGCCGTCGGCTTTGCTCTTGTCCGGATCGGAGTTGTCGTTGCCCTTATCCCGACTGGAGCCATCGCCCTTGTCCTTGTCTTTTTCCTTTTTATCGGCCTTGCCGGAGCCGCCTTTGTCCTTGTCGCCGGCCGCGTCGCCCTTGTCCTTTTCCCGCGACGGCTCTCCCTTGTCCTTGCCGGAGGCCTGTCCATTCTTGTCGGCCGCGTCCGGGTTCGGTTTGTCCTTGGGCTGATCGCCGATGCGATTGCCCTCGCCCTTGCCGGAGCCGCCGCCCTGCGCGGCGAGATTCGACGCCGATTTCTGATCGCCGCCGCCAGCCATCGATAGGAGCGAATACTCCGGCCGCGGCCGCGGCAGCAGGGCGCCGACGATGAGCAGCGCGGCAATCAGCCCGCCGCCGACCGTCAGCCACACGGCGGTCATGGCGACCGGCATTTGCAACCGCCGCTGGCGCAAATAGCGGCGCAGACCCAGAAAACAGGTCGTGGCCAACAGACCGAGGCCGCAAGCGACGTAGGCGCCCATTAACCAGAAGGCGAACTGCCGGCGTTCCGCGTCCTCCGTGGGGATCAGCGCCTCGCCGAGTCCGAACAGCGGCAGCGCCGCCAGCGAGAAGTAAACCACCCAGCCGCCCAGGACGCGCTTCTTTTTCCGCTGCTCGCGAACCTTCTGCCATCGCTCCCACCAGCTGATCGGCCCATCTGCCGGTTTTTCCTCCGTTTTCTCCGATTTCTGCGCTTCGGCCGCCCGATTTTCCAGACCTGTCGCCTGCAGCAATCCTTCGCCGATGACTTCCATGTCCTCATGCACGTCGGTGCAATCGTGGGTCAGCCGATGCGAGCACCACCAGACGACCGCGACCAGGAGAAAATTGATGACCGGGGCGAGGTTCGCAGCCGGCCCGGCCTCCTTGTAATCGACGTAAATTTGCATGCCGATCCAGGTGAGTCCGGCCAGCACGATGCCGTACAGCCCGGCCCGCCCGGCGATCCCCTGCGTCAGCGAAATCCGGCCCACCAGGACGGCGCCGAACACGAAGAAGAACAGAATCCACTGAAGACGACCCTTGTAGTCGCCCTTTGTGGGGTAGAACACTTCCACCAGGAAGAAGACGAGACTGCCGACCAGGCCCATGATGAGGACGGGGCTGATGACGATGGCGACGTAGTCGGCCAGGGTCTGGTTGGGACGGTCGGACGGCATGATGATCTTGCCCCTCGATTCCGCGCGAAAGAGCGGCTTCACGCCGGATTGGCCTTGGCGCCATCGCGCAAACCGGCGGCTCGCAACCGTTGGTCCAGCCACTCGGCCTCCGCAGCTGGCAGCGGGACCTCCGGCGGTTCGGCGTAATTCACCGCCAGATCATAGCCGAGCACGTCGTATACTGTGGTCAGCGCCAGTTGTAAGTCCAGGGCAACGTCGGGGTCTCCGGGCAGCAAGGGGATGCCAATGACGGGCAACGGAGCGCCGAGCGGAATCGACCAGACGTCCATGAGCGGCCGGGTTTCGGCGCGGCCAACGAGTACGTAATACGGCGCGGGCGGCAGAGCCTGCTGCATGGGCACGCGCCGCCCCTGGTGAAGCAGATCGATTTCCACCAGGTGAGCGGTGCTGAGAAGCAGCCTTTGTCGCTTGGCCAGGTACTCCAGCCGCCCTTCGCCTCTCTTGTTTGTCGGCGACAGGACCTCGATCGCAGTCACCAATTCCCGATTTGCCGTGTCTCTGATCTCGACGCTGACGTGCGGCACGGGCGTCGGCATCACCGTGGCCAGGCGCACCGGCGCCGTGGCGACGGCAGTGCCACCGACGGGAGGCCCCGGCTCAGCTTCCGCGACGCCGACGTCGGGGTAAATGCTCGTCCGCATCACTGCCACGTCATCCGCCGAGTCCATCACAAAGCGTTCGGTCATCAGTGCCAGATAACGCGGGCGAAGGCGTGGCGCGAGCTGGCGCGCAATCTCGGAACTTAGCTGCGCGTGGACCGTCGTCCACAGCGAGCCTTCCAGATAAGGGTCCATCCCCGGAAAAGGTGACGGCATGGCGACGCCTTTCTTCTCTTGACTGCACGGGCGACAACGGAGGCTCCGGAAACCTCGATCTATTTCGGATTCGGCGTCCCCGGTATCCTCCGCGCCGCCGGATCGCCCGGCGGCTTGTCCAGGGTCAGGAACGCAAACAGGTCGGTGATCTCCTGCGGTTTCAGCTGCTTTTCCACGTCCTCCGGCATCAGCGACACCTTGCTGACCGACAACGTGTCCACGTCGCCGTGCGGGATCGTTTCCAGCTTGCCGCCCTGCAATTTTAGCACCACGCGCTGCGGGCTGTTCTCGACCAAGAGGCCCGTCAGCGAGCGGCCCTGCACCGTCACCACGCTGGTGGCCTGGTACGAGGCGCCGATCACCAGACTTGGATCGAAGACATTGGAGAGCAACAGATCGAAATTCGCCCGGCCGTCGTTGGTCAGGTCGGGGCCGACGTCTTGGCCCTCGCCGTAAATTTTGTGGCACTGGGCGCACAGCTTCTTGAACACGCCGACGCCGACCATCGGATCGCCTTTTGTTTTACTCAGCATATCTTTCATATCCGCGACGACCTTCTCGCGCTGCGGATTGCGCTCCTCGCGCAATGTGCCCCAGGTCGCCTTGACCTGCTTGATGACGTCGGAATCCTTGCTCGCCATCAGCTTGCGGACGTGGTTGATGCTCAGAGCGCTCGTGGGGATTTTTTTGTCGGCGACGGCCTGGAGGAGCGGTTTGGCCCACGCCGTCCGCTGCGTCAGCAACTCGATCGCGCGGGGCTGCAGGTCCGGCTCCATGTTCGGGTAGGCGGACAGCACCACATCGGCGACGCCGGGATCGTCGAGCCGGCCGAGGGCGTCCAGCATCGCGGCGCGGAACTTCTCCGAGTTGGCCTTCGCGTCCGGCAGCACGCCGGCTGCGATGTGCAGACAGGTTGCATCATGGGCGGCGGTCAGGGCGTAGAAGGCCCTCAGCCGGTCGGGTTCCGGCCGCTCGGCCGCCGTCGCCGCTTTGCGAGCCAACTCCAGCCCTGCAGGGTCCTTCAGCGACGCCGCCAGCAGAGCCGCGTCGAGGTGGAGCGGCCTGTCGGCCTTGGCCGCCAGTGCCTGTTTCAGATCCGGCGCCAGGGCGTCGCGCAGTTTTTCCACCTTGTCCCCGCTGATTTCTCCCGTTTGCAGCTTCGACGACAGGGCGTCGAGACACTGCCGCGCCACAGCCGGATCGACGCGGTCGGGGTTTAACAGTCCGCCTAACAGCGCCGCGATCATGCCGGCGTCGAACTTCTTTCGGCCAAGGATGCGCTCCACCGCGCGCGGCATGAGCGCCGCCAGCGCCGGCCTAGATTTTAGGTCCGCATACTCAACAATCGCCACGAACTCGCCGGCCTGGTCCTCCAGCAGCGGTTGCAAGTTCTGCCAGACGATGTGCGGGATCAGTTTGTCGCCTTCGCTGTGATCCAGGACATCTAGCAGGGTTGGAATGGCATGGACGCCGTCGATCTTGCGGGCGGCGACGGCTAACTGCAACCGCACTGCGGGCGCCTCGTCTTTCGCCAATTCGACGATTTTCTTCCGCACGGCGTCGTCCACCTTGCCGGCGTCGCCCACGGCGCGAACCGCCCAGGCGCGGATCGCTGGGTCTCCGCGGGCGAGTAGCTTCAACTCAAAATCTTCGCCCAACGGCCCACAGCTAATGCGCGTCCACAGCGCCTGCACCTGCGTCTTGCGCAACTCCTTGTTTTCCAGTAATACCTTTTCCAATTTGGACTTGACGTCCGGCGTCCCCCGCTCCGCCAACAGCCGCTGCGCCGTCTCGCGGAAGTAGACGTTGGGGCTGCTCAATCGTTCGATCAATTGGTCGTCGCTCTCCTTGCCGAGATCGAATTTCGGCGCACGGGGAGTGCCCTTGTAGCGAATGCGGTAGATGCGCCCGCGGTCGCGGTCGATGCCCTTGGGATCGCGCTGGGCGTCCTGGTAGCAGTGGTATTGGTCGTACCAGTCCAGCACGTACAGGCAGCCGTCGGGGCCGATCTTCAGCGACACCGGCATGAACCAGGCGTCGTTGGCTGTCAAGAAGTCGGGGCAGTTGTGGGCGGCGTACGTCGAGCCGTCCGGCTTGATTTCGTCCACGTTGATGCAGGAACCGTGGATGTTGCCCATGAACAGCTTGCCGCGGTACTCCTCCGGGAAGGCGTCCGTGTCCAGCCACAGCAGGCCGCAGTATGCCGCCTTCTGGTGGTGCTCCCTGACGATCGACTCCATCGGCCAGGTGTACGGCGGATAGGGACCGCCCTGGCGAATGTAATATGCGCTCTCCGTTATGTGCCACAAATGGTCGATGACGCAGGCCTCGCAGAAGGCGTCGCCCTCGCCGTTCCAGGCGATGCTCCACGGGTTGCTGGTCCCCTCGGCCCAGACCTGGAACTCGCGCGTCCGCGGGTTGATGCGGAACATTGCGCAGGTGAAGTCGAACGTCTTGCCGTTTTGCATGACGTGGGCGGGGTTGAAGACGCCGTTCCAGCCGTAGAGCCAGCCGTCGGGGCCCCACGTCAGCGAGTTGGCGACGGAGTGGGCGTCCTCCATGCCGAAGCCGCGCAACAGCACCACCGGATCGCCGTCGAGAACGTCGGCACCGTCGCGCCGGCGGTAGAAGAGAAGGTAAGGGGCCTGGA
>DATKHW010000340.1:0-5990 GCA_035546275.1 Gemmataceae bacterium | reverse complement strand
CTCACCCCCGGCCCCTCTCCCCCGAAGCGGGGGAGAGGGGAGGGTCGTTGGCGACCATCGTCTTCTCCACGGGCGGGGGGCAGTTCCATTCCGGCGGCGCCCCCTGTTCCAGCAATCGACGCAGCAGGCCCTTCATTTCGCCGGCCAGCGCATCCAGCAGCGGATCGCCGCCGGCGCGGGCCGAGCGCTTCTCCGCCGCGAAGGACCGCACGTCCAGCGCCGGCCCGACGGCGACGGCCGCGCCCAACGGCGCGACCGGCTCCTCCATCTGGTCGGTCATCGTCTCCTCGATGCGCTGGACCGTCTCGGCCATGCGTTCCAGGCTCGGCCGTTCCATCAGGTACTCGTGCGACTGGGCGCTCAGGTTCTCGCAAAAGAGCAAGAGGTCGAGCGCCTCGCGCGTGGCCCGCCGGCCCTCCCCGTCGTTCCGCACCTCGATCAGTTTACGAACCAGCCATAGCCGCAGCCGCCGCACGCGCTCCAAATTCCACCCTTCATAGATCTTTCCCAGGTGCGTCTTTTCCATGTCCGCAATCAGCACGGCCGCCAGCCGCTGGACGCGTTCGTCCAGCGTCCCCGCCTGCGCCTGGCCGAACCGCTCGATTTCCTTGATCGTCAAGAGCGCATTGCCGACGTGGACGATCCGCTGCGCCAGATCCTGCCCGCGGCGCGACCGCCAGCCGAGGCCTTGCTCCAGTTTTTCCACGCGCCGCTCCAGCTCCGGCAGCGGATCGCCGAGCAGCCAGTACTTGATGGCAGCAGGGTGCACCACGATCGGCCGTTCGGTCTGCTTGGCCGCCTGGCGCACGATCAAACCGAGTCCTTCCTGCAACGGGCCGATGCGGTCGTTTTGGCGGAACCATGTGCCTTCGGGGAACATGACGACCGGCCGATCCGCGGCGGCCAGGATGCCCACGGTGGCGCGGATGGCGTCGCGGTCGGCGCCTTCACGGAGGATGCTGTAGCCGCCGATGCGGTTGATCCACCAGCCGATGAAGCGCTTCTGCTTGAAGAGATGATACGAGACGACGTAATAGAAATAGCGCCGAACGTCGACGCCGAGCATGCCCATGACGACGGGGTCGGCCCAGCGGCAATGGTTGCAGGCAAGGAGAATGCCGGCGTTTTTGGAGAGGGAATCGCGGATATGTTCCATGCCCTGGAAGCGCCAGCGCGGCACGCCCATGCCGCCGCGCAGGTGGCGCGGCATGACGTGCTTGGCCACGCGGCACCAGAATTTGCCGCGGTACGGCCCGATGAAACGGTACGGTTCCAGGAAATAGCGCTGAAACAAGTCTCCTGCTCCAATGCGGAGGAAGGCGCGCGGCCTGCTACGAGAATGATATACGGCGGGGCGGCAAGCAGAAGCCTCCCCTCTTCCCGCTTCGGGGGAGAGGTGCTTTCCTCAATCGTGCCGCAGCGCCTCGATCGGATTCACCCGTGCGGCTCGCCGGGCCGGATAGAGGGCGGCCAAGGTCGTGATCAGCATGGCGAACAGCGGCACGCCCCCAATCAGCCACGGCGGAAACGCGAACAGCGCCTGGTCCGGGTGCAATTCCCCCTGCCGTTTCACCACCGACATCGCAAACGATTCCAGGGGGAACGACGCCAGCCAGCCGAACAGCAGTCCCAAACAGCCGCCGAGCAGGCCGATCAGCGCCCCCTCCACCAGGAATATCCCCAGGATGTGCCCGTCGCGGGCGCCAACCGCCTTCATGACGCCGATCTCGTGCCGCCGTTCCAGCACGCTCATAACCAGCGTGTTGGTGATGCCCAGCGCCGCCACCATCAGGGCCGTCAGCGACAGGACCACGAACGCGCTGGTCAAGAGCGTCAGGTTGGTCCAGACCCGCTGCGCATAGTCCGCCAGGGAAAACTGCCCCAGCCCCTCCGCTTCGATGCGGTTCACCACTTCCTGGACGTGGTTCTCGCTGTCCACCGTCACGTCGGCGAAATCCAGGCCGCGTTCGGCGTGATGCGGGTTGCGGAAATAGAGCGCCTCGGCCATGCCGACGGGCAGGACCACGTCGGAATCGGGCCGGAAGCGATCGATCAGCGAGTCGGCCTGCGGATCGTCCTTTTCCGGGCCGCGCACCACGCCGACGATGGTCAGCTCCTCCGAGATGACCTGCTCCGTCTCGAAAACGCCCTCGCGCTTCGGCCCGTTGAGCATGTTCTGAAGACGTTCCAGCTCGTCTTTGTCCAGTCCCAGCTGGGTCGCCGCCAGCGGCAGGTTTTTGAGGATCTTGCGGGCGATCGCTTCCTGCTCCGGCCCGACCATCGAGGGGTCCACGTTGAACAGCGACAGCAGCATCATAGGCCGGGACATGCCGGTGCGATACTCCAGCGTCACCTTCCGTCCCACGGCGCCGCGCACGGCGTCGTCCGACGCGATTCCCCATGTGTAAAGGAGATATTCGCTGACGACGACGGAGCGCTCGTCGTCGGCCTTGAACCATTCGCCGGCCGTCAGGCGGGCGCGCAGGCGCTGCTCGCGCCCAGTGGTCGCCGAGACGGTTTCCACCTCCTTGAATTTGCCGTCGAGGGCGACGCGGCCCCACTCCATGTACTGCGGGGTCGCCGAAACCACGTGCGGCCAGGTGCGGATTTCGGCGAGCCGATCCGTGGTCAACGGACTGGTGGGTGGGTAGCCGTGGCGGGCGATCCAGGCCTGGACGAGGCGGTCGCGCAAGCGGCGGCGCTTGGCGTCGCTCATTTCGCCTTGCACGACCAGGTCTTGCGGCGGGATGTGTTCTTCGACCTTGCCGTAACCGGGGCGGACTTCGATGCGGCGCAGCTCGTCGTGGCGGCGAATCTCCTTGAAGACGGCTTCGCGAAGGCCGACGCCGATGGACAGGCTGAGCAAGAGGACGAGCGATCCGACGGTCACGCCGCACATGGTGAGGAGGGTGCGGACCTTCTGCTGGACCAGGGCGCCAAGGGCGAGTCGCAGGACGTCAGGGGTGCGCATGGGTGGGATCTCCGCATCAGGGCGAGCGGCGCGGCGTAAGCCGGCTGATGAACCAAGATCAGCCGGCTTGCGCCGGCCGCTCGCCGTTAAATCAGCCGTCCATCCTGCAAACGCAGCACGCGATCGACGTGGCGGCGGGCCAGCTCTTCGTCGTGCGTGACCAGCAGCAGCGTCACGCCGCCGCGACGGCAGTTCTCATCCAGGATCTTGAATATCGTTTCCGCCGTCAGCGTGTCGAGATTGCCGGTCGGCTCATCCGCCAGGAGCAGCTTCGGCTCGTTGACCAGCGCCCGCGCCACGGCGGCGCGCTGCCGTTCGCCGCCGGACAGCTCGCTGGGCCGGTGGTGGGCGCGGTCGGCGAGGCCGACCAGGTCCAGCGCTCGCAGCGCCGCGGCGCGGCGTTCCAGCGGCGGTCGACCCAGGAAGACCATCGGCAGCTCGACGTTTTGCAGCGCCGTCTGGGATGCGATCAGGTGGAACGACTGGAAAACCATGCCGACCTGGGTGGACCGGTAATCGGCGAGCTGCCGGGCGCTCAAGCGCGTCAGGTCGCTGCCGGCCGCCTGCACCACGCCGGAGGTCGGCCGATCGAGTCCGCCCAGGATGTTGAGCAAGCTGGATTTTCCCGATCCGGATCGACCGAGAAGCGCGACTTTTTCGCCGCGGCGGAGTTCCAGCGACACGTCGCGGAGCGCGTGGACCGGGGCCGCCTTGGCAGCGTAGGTGCGGCACAGGCCGGTGGTGCGGACCAGCACGTCGTCCGCGGCGGGAGCGCCATCCGAAGCGGCCGAGGACATGGCGAGGTCGGTCCGGTTGGGGTTAGAGGAGGCCCGTGCGACGGCGTTCCATTTGCTGGCGCAGGCCGGCGAAGTATTCCTGGGTGGGGGCCGACGTGGCGCCGCAAGAGGAGCAGCCGCCCGTGCCGCAGGAGGAGCAGCCGCCGGCGCCGCCTCCGCAGTCCTCGCGCCCACAGCCGGCGTGCTCTTCTTCCGGCGCCGGCGCCGGACCGCCGACGTCGGTCAGCAGAATGTGCAGGCCGAATTCGCGCGACAGGCCGCTTACGAACGGCCGCACGTCGCCGGTGCCGGACCGCAGCAAATGCAGGACGCCGTGCTCGCCGTCGAGCAGCAGTTCCACGTCGATCACTTCGAGCGGCAGCGCCAGCTCCTCCGCCGATCGCCGGGCCCGATCGAACAGCAGCCGGCCGCGCTGCCGCAGGCGCTCGGCGGCCGCCTCGTCGTCGGGACCGGCCAGGCGGAGCAGCGGGCCGACGGTGGTGTTGGGGAGGAAATGGGCGTGGCGCGGCGCGGCTTCGCGCAGGACCCGGCCGATCTCCAGGCCGCGATGGGTGCGGACGACGGCCCGATCGCCGCGGCGGCAGGCGAGGGGCTGCGCGGCGCGGAAGCGGCCGAAATCGCCGGCCAGGCCGTAGCTCAGGAGATATTCCAGGTGGTCCACGTCGATCTTTCCGGCGAGCGGCCGGCGCGAGCCGGCTGATGGGTCTCACCAGCCGGCTCACGCCGGCCGTTCGCCAAAGCTCATTCCAGCCCCAAAAATTCGCGCATGTAACGATCGTACTCTTCCTGCCCCCGCTCCGTGCTGAGGTCGAGGCGCAGCTCGTTGATGACCTTGATGCTGTAGTTCCGTTTCCATTCGTTCCAGCAGTCCGCGCACACCGTTTCAAAAATGCGCCGGCCGACCTCGTCCTTGAACGGCGCATAGCTCAGCTGACGCGCCTGCGCTCCGAACGGACAGCCGGGCCGCTGACAGCGGAAGCCGCCGGGCCCCACAGTTGGGCCGGCCGCCGGTCGCTTCGATTGCGGCGCCGGTTCGCCCAGCTCGACCAGCATCCGGCTCATCTCGTCCCGCGGCATGTTGTCGCCGCGCTCGTCGGCGACGTCGAAGCCCTGCCGCAGCATCGGAATCGCCTCGTCGCGCCGGCCGTCATTGAGCAGGCACTGGGCCAGCAGCTGATAGACCTTGGAAAAGGTCGGGCTTAGCTCCAAAGTGCGGCGAAACGACTTGGCCGCCTCGCCCAATTGCTTGTCCTCCATCAGCAGCTGGCCGAGCCGGTAGTGGCCCAACTCGTTGTCCGGGTCGTCGTTGGCCATCTTGCGAAACTGAGCGATGCGGTCTTGCAGCGGACTCATCGAAGCGTCTCCATCCCGTTATTTCACATCGACGACCGTGAGAGGGAATTCCACTTTAGCGGTCTTGTTCCCCTGCTTGTCGGTGGCCGTCACCACCACGGTGAACTTGCCGGCGCGGTTCAGCGACAGCGGGAACGACGTTCCCCAGAAGGCCTTTTCCTCCGGCGTCACGGCCTTGAGAGAGCCGGTGAACGGCTTGACCGGCGTCGGTTTGCCGCTCTCATCGAGAATGGTCAGCTCCAGGGTAACGTCGGTCTGGAGGTTGTCCTGCGGCGTCTTGCCGGGCTTGACGTCGAAGCCGACCACGCCGCAGAAGAAGAGGAACTGCTGACCGGGCACGGCGAGCGGCGGCGCCGGCGGCGGAGCGGCCGGCGGCTTGTCGTAATTGAGCATCGGCACGATGATGCCGAAGGTCGGCGGAACGACGGTGAATTTCCGCTCGACCATCGCGGACGGGCCGTTCTTGGTTCCCTTGTCCGCCACCGTGACCCGCACCGTATATTCGCCGGCCGGCACGTCGCCGCCGATGGAGATGCGGCTCCAGCAAGGCAGATGCGATCCGCCCAGGGCGTTGACCACGGTGCGTTCGACCGGGTCCTCCTTGAACTCGGATTTGCCCTTGTCGTTGAGCAGTTCCATCGCGGTGGTGTAGGTGATCGTGCCGTCGTCCTTGATGGTGAGGCCGTCGACGTCGAAGGCCAGCATCAGGATGTCGCCGGGAATCACCTTTGTGTCTTTGCGTTCCGGCCCGAAAAGGCCGTAGGTGAAGTGTTCGTTCTTGATCTGGAGCGCACCGGCGTCGGCGGGGGCGGCGGCCAACACGGCGGAAACGGCAAGCGTGGCCCACATGGCGGTCAGTCCTCACGTCA
>DATKHW010000339.1:0-7433 GCA_035546275.1 Gemmataceae bacterium | reverse complement strand
AAGACTCCAGCCCCGGCCACACGTGTCGGCGCCCGCCTGCTGCGAGGAACCAGCCATGTTGCAGAACGCCATTGAGAATCTGCTGGGCCTGACCGTGGGCGGCCTGTTGCTGCTGCTGGTCGTGTCTCTGATCTCGCGCCGCAATCGTCAGGTCAGCCAGCGGCTGCGCGACATGGTCGGGCCGGACAAGACCGAGTCGGGCTGGGACGGCGTGAAGATTAAGGCGCTGTCGTGGCTGCCGTCGCTGGGCGAGGCGCTGGCGCCGAAAGACAAGCAAGAGCGCGGCCGCTGGACGCATCGACTGGCGATGGCCGGCGTGCACCAGGCCGCGGCTTTCCGCGCCTTGCTCGGGGCGAGGGCGGTGCTCATCCTCCTCGGCCCCGTGGCGTTTCTTCTTGGCGTGGTCGGCGGCTTCTCCCTTGTGCTGTCGCTGCTCGCCGGGGTCGCGGTCAGCGCGCTGGGCATGATCCTGCCGGGCCTGTGGCTGGACTGGCGCGCGGCGCGGCGGCAGACGCTCCTGCGCCGCGGCCTGCCGGACGCCCTGGACATGCTGGTGATGTGCGTGGAGGGCGGGCTGAGTCTCAGCGCCTCCTTGCCGCGAGTGCGGGCGGAATTGCAGACGGCCCACCCGGAGCTGGCGGCGGAGCTGTGCGTCGCCGAACGCGAGATCATGGTCGGTCTGTCGGCCGGCGAGGCGCTGCGGAAGGTCGGCGAGCGCGTCGGGCTGGAGGAGTTGGTCAGCCTCGGCTCGGTGCTGATGCAGAGCCAGCGTTACGGCGCCAGCACGGCCAAGGCGATGCGAACCTACGCCGACGGCTTGCGGACGGAACGGCGGCATCGCATCGAGGAAAAAGCCCAAAAGGCAGCCGTCAAAATCCTTTTTCCGACGTTGCTGTGCATCTTCCCAGCGATCTTCGTCGTCATCCTCGGCCCGGCGGCGTATCAGATTCACACGATCTTCAGCCACATGAAATAAAGGAGGAAGGAGGAAGGAGGAACCAAGAGTTGTCTGATTCATCCTTCCTCCATCCTCCTTCTGCGAGGGGATGGCCGTGAACCGAGAGGCGTTCCTGGAGCGGCTGCGGGAAAGCCGTCTGCTGGCGGCGGAGCAGCTGCAGTTGGCCGCCGACCTGGTTGGAGCGTGGTCCAAGGCCGCGCCCCAACACTGCGAATCGACTTCCTATGCCGAGATTCTAACGGCCGAGGGTTTGCTCACCCCGTTCCAGGCTCAAATGCTCCTCAAGGAAGAACCGGGCCGGCTTGTGCTGGGACAGTACCATCTGCTCGACGAGCTGGGTCGCGGCGGCATGGGCCAGGTATTCAAGGCTCGCCACGCCGTCATGGATCGCATCGTGGCGCTCAAGGTGCTGTGGCCGCCGTCCGAGGAACACGACTTCGCCCAGGGCTGGTTCGAGCGCGAAGTGCGGATGCTCACGCAGCTGCAGCATCCCAACATCGTCCTGGCCTATGACGCCAACGAGGTGGACGGCGTCCGCTACTTGGCGATGGAGTATGTGGAGGGGCAAACGCTTCAATCGCTGGTGCATCAGGGCGAGCCGCTGTCCATCCCGCTGGCCTGCACCATGATGGCCGAGGCGGCGACGGCGTTGCAATACGCCCACGAAAAGGGCCTCGTTCATCGGGACATTAAGCCGGCCAATTTGCTCGTGCCGGTCGGGGCGTTTGCCGAGAAGGACGTCCCGCACGACGGAGCGCCGCGACCGCCGGCGCCGCGGATCAAGATCGTCGATTTCGGTTTGGCCCGGCTGCGCACGCCGACCAACGCCGACACCATCGTGCTGCAATCCCCGGATCAGTTCGCCGGCACGCCGGATTACGTCTCGCCGGAACAATGCCGCGACGTCCACGCCGTGGACATTCGCTCGGACCTCTACAGCCTGGGCTGCACGTTCTTCTTCGCGCTGACCGGACGGCCGCCGTTCGGCGGGCAGACGGCCCTGGAGAAGCTGACCCGCCATATCACGGAACCGCCGCCGCCGCTGACGCGGCTGCGTCCCGATGCACCCGCCGCGGTGGAGGAGATCATTCTCCGGCTGATGGCCAAGGAGCCGGATGAGCGCTTCCAGACGCCGGCCGCCCTGGCGCGGGCCTTGCGGCCCCTTTGCTCGGCGGCAGACGCGGCGCCCCAACCTGTCGCGCGCGATCTGCCGGCGCAGCTCGCTCCCCTGCACGCCGAGGCGTCGGGGACGGTGATGTCGGCCCGCGACGGCGGTGCGAGGAATGAGATAAAATCGGTCGCTTACCGGGATTGGCTGGAAAAGTCCGACGCCGGGAATGAAGCGGTCGAGCAGCCGCCCGTCGTCGCTGATTCGCACGAGCCGGCCCCTGCTGCGGTCGCAAAGAGCGGGCCGCCCGCCGCCCAACGAACGCCGCCTGAGGCGAATAGCGACGGCGTTTCGATCGACCACTTGCTGCGGGACGCCTTGCCGCTGTGGATCGAAGCGGTTGCCTCCATTTACCATCGCCAGGGGCGTGGAAAATGGAACGAGGACGAATACCGCCGCTTGCACGAAGGTTTGCTGGCCGTCTGCCGGCGCGGCGAGTCCGGCCCGGCGGAGCGGCGCCTCTGGTTTCGGCGGCTGCGCGAGCTAGTGCAGCCATGGGTCAGCCTCGATAGCCTGGAGCGGACGGAACCCGAGCTGCTCGGCAGTCTGCTGGCCCAATGCCGGCGGATGGAACGCGCCCTCGGCGTCCATCGGCCGCTGCACGGGCTGGGCCGCTGGCTGCGCAGAGCGGCGGCCGCCGTGCTGATCATTTGGCTGCTCATCCAGGGGAGCGCGGCGGTCTGGCGGCTGCTGTCGGTCGAGGCGCGCGGAGTGAACGGCCTGAACTTCTCTTCCGTGTGCCATTCGCTTCAGCTGGACGCCGTTCCGGGCCAGGTCTATGTGCTGCTGCCGTTGATTGTGCTTATGGCGGTCCTTTTAGTGCGAAAGTGAAACCGCACGGCGCCGTCGTTTCCACAAGAAAGCCGCCGGCAGGGCCAACAGCGCCAGTACGGCGGAGGCCGGCTCCGGCAGATTCTGCACCGTCACCGTCGCGATGGCCGTGACCGAGGCCGTCGTGCAGTCCGAGCCGGAGGGGGCGTAGGTGCTCAGCTGGATGGTGTAGAGGTGCTTGCCCAAGGTCAGCGATTTCGTCGTGACGCCGGAATAATAGCTCTGGATATGAGAGGTCGTGGAAGTCAGGTAGCCGTACAGGTCGCCGTTGAACGTCACCGTGCCGGGCGCGGCGACGCTGGGGTCGTAGATGTGCAGCGTGAGCGTGAACTGGTCGGCGGCGCCGCCGCTGAACTCGGCGGGCGGACCGTTCGACTTGCCGCCGTAGTGGAAGATATTGGTTGCTTCGATGGCAGCCGAGGTCCCGATCTGTTCGGCCTGGCTGGCGGGGCCGAGGGCGACGTAACTGGACGAGGAGTTGTCGGCGCAGATGACCGTCGGGGTGCGCGACCAGCTGTAAAACCAGGGAATCGGCTCCGCTCGCGCCGGGGCGGCGCAAAACAGCAGGAAGGCCGCCCCAACGAGGGCGGTCAGCGCATGGCGCATCCTAAACGCTCCTTTCTCTCTCCGTGAAGTCGCGCACCGGGAACGCGGGGGCAGGCAGGGCCTCGCCGCGTTCGTCGCCTTCCTTCCGTTCCGGCAATAAGTAGGCGGCAGCATAGATCGCCGGCCGCCGCGTGTCAATCGCAACGGGCCGGCTCAATACGGCAGCCAATTCTGCGCATCCATCCAGCGATACAACCACGGATGCCGCCACGGGTTCCACGGCGAATAGCTCGCCGACAGCACCGCCAGCGCCAAAAGCGCCAGGCAAAGGATGCGACCCCAGCGCCGCCGGCCGAGCCAATCGACGACGGGAACCATCGCAAACAGCCACAGCGGCGTCAGCCACAGCAGCCAGCGCGGCCCATTCGTCCAGCCGCCGTAGTTGGCCGTCTCGGTGACGAAGGCGTAAAAGACGAAGACGACGATCGACACGGCCAGCGACCCGGCGGCGATCGCCGCCCAGCCAGGCGCCGGCGTCGCCGGCCGCCGCCGCACCAGAACGACCAGCGCCGCGAACATGCCGGCCAGGCCGAGGAGGTTGATCGGCGTCAGCGAGAACCAGCCGTGGTGGCCGACTAGCAGGTGGACCGCGTACATCCATCGCGGCTCGGCGTACTTGGCGAACTCAATGCCGCGTCCCTGACCCGGATGGATGGTGCTCCAAACGCTGCCGGGGTACTGATACCAGGGCGTGTCCAATTTCTCGTAAACGGGCAGCCATTGTCCGGTAGCCGCATGATTCAGGAGAAAGAAGACCGCGATCAGGAGCAGCGGCGCCGGGACGAACCAGATCAGCGTCCGCATTGGGGCGCGAATCAGAAGCAGCAGTCCGAGCGCGGCGACGAAAGCGGCGGCCGGCAGCTCGCAGTTGACGAGGAATCCCGCGGCCAACCCGGCGACGACGAGGCGCACCGCATCGGCGGCGGGCGGCGCCTTTTTTTCTCCCCTCTCTCCCGCCTCGGGGAAGAGGGGTTGGGGGTGAGGGGGTGGAAACGCAACCGGCAGCGCCGCGTACAGCGCGACCAATGCAGCGAGCGCGGCGGGCACATGATTGCTGAACGTAATGAGAAACGCCGACAGCAGCGTCCCAAACGCGGCGGCGGCGACCACGAAAAGCCGACCCCAATCGGTCGCCCCATAGCGCTCCGCCAGCCGGCCGATCATCCACAGGTACAGGATCAGCGGCAGCACGTTGAACGTCAGCAGACCGATGCGGACGATCTCGTCGGTGTGCTGGTCGATCGACCAGCCGAGCGTGTGCTTGAGGACCCAGTATTCGCCGGCCATGAGGACCGTCAGCAACGGCGGCTTGCTCGAATAGTATTCGTGCGTCTGCGGGTTCAGCACCTTGTCCACCGTGTGCCAGCCGTCTTCGTCAAAAACGATCCCGTAATCGCCGTATTCGTTCTCCGACGTGGCGCGCGCCGGGTCGCGCCGGCCGATGACGAAGGTCCCCTGATCCACCAGGGCGCGGACCGTGGCCCAGCGCGAGCGGTCGTTGGAACCGAACGTCGGCGTCGGCCGCGGCCGCCCGTCCGTCGGCCAGGCCTGATTCCGGCCGTCCGGCTCCACGCCGGGCGGCGGCGCCAGGCTCGGCTCGTAGACGCGCTCGGCCGACAGGACATGGCCGACGGCGATCCCAACGGCGACGGCGATCAGCAACCAGCAGATTTGCCGGCGGAGGCGGCGGTTGGGATCCGGCGTCGGAACTGTGGTCACTTGGAATCCGCCTCCTCCTTCGGTTGCATCTGGCCGCCGGGGAAGGTCCGTTCGGCGACGCTGTAGACGTCGTCGTGCCGGCCGTGGTAAGCGATGACCAGCTCGGCGAGAAAACCGATCGTCATTAGCTGTGCTCCCAGCAGCAGGGCGCCGAGGGCGTAGATCAGCATCGGCCGTTCGTGCAGCGGCGGAAAGAGGTCGGGATACCAGAAGCGCAGGCACCACGTCACGCCGAGGTACGCCAGGCCCAGTCCGCCCAGCAGAAAGCACATCAGGCCGACGCCGCCGAGCAGATGCTGCGGCCGACGGCCGAAGCCGGTCAGGAATTTCACCGTCAAGAGATCGAGAAAGCCCTTCACAAAGCGACGCACTCCGTATTTCGATTTGCCGAACTTCCGCGGCCGGTGGTTGATCTCGATCTCGCCGACGCGGAAGCCGCGGGCCGCGGCCAGCACCGGGATGAAACGGTGCAGCTCGCCGTAAAGGCGCACCTCGCGGAAAATCTCCGCCTTGTAACATTTCATGCCGCAATTGTGGTCATGGAGGCGGACGCCGGTGAGCAGACCGACCATGCCGTTGAAGACGCGGCTGGGCAGCACCTTATGCCACGGATCGCGCCGCACGCGCTTCCAGCCGCTGACCACGTCGAGTCCCGCCCCTGGCTGGGCGGCCGGCCGGCCGTCCACCGGCTTGCCGCAGCGCATCGCTTCCAGGAAACGCGGAATCTCGTGCGGGTCGTCTTGCAGGTCGGCGTCGAGCGTGAGAATAACGTCGCCGCGGGCGGCGTCGAAACCGGCGACGAGCGCGGCCGCCTTGCCGAAATTGCGGCGAAAGCGGACGCCGCGGACGTTGGGATGCGTTCGGGCCAATTCCGCGACGACTTCCCATGAGCCGTCGCTGCTGCCGTCGTCCACGAACACGACTTCCAGATCGAGGCCGGCCGCCTTGGCCGTCTCCGCGATCTCCGCGTGCAGGGGAACCAGACTTTCCCGCTCGTTATAGACCGGGATGACGGCGGAAATCATGGCTGCTCCGTCGCCTGGGCCTCCAAAACTCGGCCGGCTTCGCCGCTCGCCGCTCGCCGCACCGGCAGCCAGAACAGCGCCCCCGCCGCGACGACTTCGGCGCTCGTCCACAACAGCCGCACCAGCAGGGCGACGACCAGGGCGCGGGTATCGTCGAGGAACTGGTGCGCGAGGAACTGCTGCAAGAACACCTCGCGGACGCCGAAGCCGCCGGCCATGAGCGAGGCGAACCCCGCGACGTAGGACAAGCCCGTGATGGCGATGCAATCAAGACATTCCCCGGCCGTCCACGGCCCCGGCTGGACCGCGCGCACCACGGCGTAGAGGCTCACGCCGAGCAAGGCCCAGCCGCACGCCGTGACGATCAGGCCGATCGGCAGCGCCATGGCCGGCAGACGCGGCAACGGCTGCCCGGTGGTGAAGCGCTTCGAGAGGCGGCGCACCAGCGGATTGAAGACGCCCGGCAACGTCGGCACGCCGGCCAGCACCAGCAAACCGAGCGCCCACCAAATATACACGGCCTCGCTTGTCGCCATGACGACGAGGAGGACGGCTGCAACGAGGGCGCCGGCGGCCATCGTGGTCAGCGTCTCATAGACGGCCGTCAGCGCGGCCACGGCGGGACGGACGCCGGCCGAGGACGCCATGCTCATGCGCATCACCGTCGGCAAACCGGAACCAAGCGTGTACTTGCCGAGATGGCTGATGTAATAGGCGCGAAGGCCGGCGCCGACCGACAGCGGCGCCCCGGCGACGCGCAGCAGGCCGATCCAGAAAAGGCCGGAAAACGCCATGCCGGAGAGATAAAGGACGGCGGCGAGCGCCAGGTCGCCAGGGCGGGCGGCGCAGGCTTCGTCCCAAAGGATCTGGGCCGGCGAGCGCGAGGGATCGGTCTTGCGGAGGTCTTCGCTGGTGAGGATATGCACGAAGAACCACGCCACCCCGGCGAGGACGACGAGGGTGAACACGATTTTCAGCAGCGGCATCCAGCGGCGAAGTCGCGCCCCCATGATGGCGATTGTAGGATGCGGAGCGCGAACCGTCCGGCGGGGCCGCCCATACCGTGCTTTTTGCACTGGCGGCCGCGGCAACGTCTTCGCACAATGACTAAGTCCCCTCGCCGGAC
>DATKHW010000338.1:0-3503 GCA_035546275.1 Gemmataceae bacterium | reverse complement strand
TGGAGACGGCGACCAGTTTGGGAGGCCGCGGGTCGCTCTCGGACTTCTCGGCTTCCGGAAACACCGCCAGATTGATCGTACCAAGATCGGGATTGTCGTCGTTGACGACGTTCTTGACCGTGAAGCCGTCGGCCCTGTTCTTGTCCACCTGGAAGCCGTCGATCGTCATCGGCTCGGCGCCCGGTTTCAGAATCCACTTGCGGCACGAGCGATTGTCCAGAAAACGCTGCTGGTAGCTGGCCGTGTTGATCCCATTCACCTTGAGAACGACGCCGTATGTCAAGTTCGGGTCGGCGGCGCTGGTTCGCTTGAGAATGAATTTCACCGCCTGTCCCTCTTGCGGTTCTTCGTCGATAACCGCCTTGCCGTCGCGATACTTGACGACTTGCTTGTCGCCGAAATGGACCTCCAGTGCTACCGGCGTCTCCGGCGTATCCGTGGCCGTCACGTCCAAGGGGTGGGGCGTCGTCCCCGCTTTCACGGCCTGGGCCGCCTGCACCACCTTGTTCTGCACCGTCTGGGCGTCGGAGAGATTCGGTCGGGCGCTCCGGCCCACGCCGCGGAGGGCGTAACTGTCCCCCCAGCGCACCGGGTCGTCGGCCTGTGTGTCCGCTTCGACGTCCAGCACCGGCGTCCGTTTCGCGTCGCGGTCGATGTACTGGATGTGGACCGTCATGCGGAGCAGGTCCTTCTGCACCTCGACCTCTCCGGTAAGGAAGCCGTCGGGCGTCGCCGTCTGGTCGCCCCAGGCGAGCGGATAGGCGCCGGTGAACAGCTTGGGCAGATCGTCCTGCTTCAAGTCCTTGACGCCCAGCTCAGCCGCCCGGCGACTGGCGTCGCGAACGACGCCGATGGGACGGCGGAGGTCGTCCGCCAGGATCAGCGCGACCGTGAGCCGGTCGGCCACATCCTGATGAATGGAGCCGGCGTTGGCCGGGACCGGCGCGTCGCCGACCTTGGCCTGGAAGCGCAGCACTCCCACATTGCGGCAGTCGTGGGCTTGGAGGAAATCGAGGACCTGCTTGGCGTGGTCCTGCAGCTCGCTGTTGAGGGAAGCTGCCCGAACGGGCGCCCCGAAGGAAAGCAGCATGAGCAGGACCGCTGCAACGATCCAACGGCGACGGGACTGGCTTCCAATCATGACGCTTCCTCACCCGGAAGGGGAGTGGATTTAAACACGGACGCACCGCTGCACAAGGATATGCAAATGTCTCAGCAAGTTCCGCCAGGGAAAACGTGGCTTTGTAGTAGTGGGAATTCTTCCCCATTATTGGGGCTGCCGGCGCCGGACGCAAGGGCGCGTTTGAGGCAACGAGCGGCCCGCGAATCGCAGAATACGGCCGCCGGGGCGGCCCGACAGCGGAGCCTAACAACTCGTCTGAGAAGTCCCGCAGCGAGACACCGGTAGCGTCGGATTTGCATGGACGACAGATCCGGTCCACGAAAACCGCAGCCAGCATGCCAAAGAAGAAGTTGCCGCGATGAGATAGCCTCCACGGAGCCCCAGGGTCCGTGGGCGCCAGCGCCAGCGCGTTCCATGCATCTGCGAAATCGCCGGTGATGAAGTCGAAAATTGTGCCGGTCGGAGACGATGCTTGTGCCGGCAGCCATCCAGGAGAAGTTCCAGAACTGGATTCCCGAGCTGAAGCGCGAAAGCGTGGCGATGGTCCACAGCAAGGTCGTTGTGATCGACGCGTTCGGCGGGCATCCGGTCGTGATGACCGGCTCGCACAACATGGGCCCCAAGGCCAGCGAGAAGAACGACGACAACCTCATCATCCTCGAGAATAACGCGCCGCTGGCCCAGGCTTATTCGGTGAACATCATCGCCATTTATCAAAACTACCAGTGGCGGCTGTACCGCAACGAGAACCATGCGCCCAACGAGGCTTGGTCGCATCTGGAAGACACGGATGCGTGGCAGGGGGTCATTTGCAAGGCTGGCGAGGAGACGAGCTGAATTTCTGGCTAGGTGCGCCCGCTCAGACGCCGGCTCCGCCGGCGCCGGCGCCGCACACCAAACAGCCGGCCGCGGACGGGCAAGCCGGCCCGGCCCCGAGGCGCAGTCGCCGGGCGGCGAAGAAGCCCGCCAAGAAAAAGGTCCCGTGGAAGACCTGACGGCGCCACGTGAGAGCCGCCGGATTGACAGACGCAGTTCTTTCGACCATACTTGCCTACGACGTTGAATTCCGCGCTCTTGCTCCGTCTCCAGCTTCTCGGGGTCTGCGACAGCCCCCGTGGGCGTTTGCCCGCGGGGGCTGTCGCAGTCTAGGGCTGGGGCATTCGGCGTGATCGGCCTTCATGCAGGAGGCCGCGGGTACGATCCGTCCTGCATTGAACTCCATTGCCCGCTCGCGGCTTAAACTTCTCAGGCAGTCCGCATTCACCTGGAGATGGAAAAATGTCAGCCCTCAAGGAAGTCGTTTCCAACGGGACCGCCGCAGACATCGACGCCTCCGTCCTGCTGAGAGCCATGCACGCCCTCAAGAAGGGCGATTTCTCCGTCCGCCTGCCCATGGAATGGACCGGCGTGGCGGGCAAAGTGGCCGACGCCTTCAACGAAGTCACCGAGCTGAACGAACGTATGGCCCGCGAGCTGGCCCGCCTCAGCCGCGTCGTCGGCAAAGAAGGCAAGATCACTCAGCGCGCCTCCCTCGGCGACGTCAGCGGCTCGTGGCACGACGCCATCGACTCGGTCAACGAGCTGATCGACGACCTGGTTCACCCGACGAGCGAAACGGCCCGCGTCATCGGCGCCGTGGCCCAAGGCGACCTGTCGCAAACGATGGCCCTCGAAATCGAAGATCGGCCGCTCCAGGGCGAGTTCCTGCGCACCGCCAAGATCGTCAACAAGATGGTGGACCAGCTCGGCTCCTTCGCCTCGGAAGTGACGCGTGTGGCCCGCGAAGTGGGCACGGAAGGCAAGCTCGGCGGACAGGCCCAGGTGAAAGGCGTGGCCGGCACGTGGAAGGACCTCACTGATTCGGTCAACTCGATGGCCGGCAACCTCACGGGCCAAGTGCGCAACATCGCCGAGGTGACGACGGCCGTCGCCAACGGCGACTTGTCCAAGAAGATCACTGTGGACGTGAAAGGCGAATTCTTGGAGCTGAAAGACACCGTCAATACGATGGTGGACCAGCTGCGCTCGTTCGCCGCCGAGGTGACGCGCGTGGCCCGCGAAGTCGGCACCGACGGCAAGCTCGGCGGACAGGCCAAGGTGGAAGGCGTCTCCGGTACGTGGAAGGACCTCACCGACAGCGTGAACTTCATGGCCGGCAATCTGACCGGACAGGTCCGCAACATCGCGCACGTCACCAAGGCCGTGGCCAAGGGCGACCTCTCCAAAAAGATCACCGTCGAGCTGAAAGGCGAAATGCTGGAGCTGAAGGACACCATTAACACGATGGTCGATCAGCTGGGTTCGTTCGCCGACGAGGTGACGCGCGTCGCCAAGGAAGTCGGTACGGAAGGCAAGCTCGGCGGACAGGCCAAGGTGGAAG
>DATKHW010000337.1:0-5073 GCA_035546275.1 Gemmataceae bacterium | reverse complement strand
TGTGCGGAAGCCCGGTGAACCGGGCTAAATCCTCTGGCAGCCCGGTTCACCGGGCTTCTGCACATAGGCCCGTGCTTAAGCACGGGCGCCCCGCCGGCCGATACGAATAGTCGGTTCATAGCGACGCTGCGGCCTGGAGCGCCGCGCGCCGTCCGTGTGCCACTCTCCCGGGCGCGGACGGCGGGACGGTCGATCTCTCTTGTCAGGAAGACAAGCATGAAACGCCGTACGTGGAAGCCGGGAGCCTGCACGACCCTCGCCATCGCCGCATTCGGCGCCGCCGTCGCAACGGCGCGGTCGCAGCAGCCTGCGCCGCCTCCGCCGCCGATCCAAACCACCTCGCCGGACGACGTCGAAACGCGCTTGCGTAAGCTGGAAGAGCTGAACGAGAAGCTGGAAAAGCAGAATCAAAAACTCGCCGACCAGAATGCGAAGCTGGAGAAGCTGAACCAGCAGCTCCAGGTTACGGTCCCAGCGGCCGCGTCCGATCCGAGCGCTCCCGCCGCCCCGCCGACGCCCGTTCAGCCGGAAGAAGTCAAAAAGCTCGTGGACGGCTATCTCAAGGAGAAAGAGGCCGCCAAAATCGCCGCCGATGAGGAGAAGCAGGCGCAGCAAGAGGCCGACGGCTATGAAGTCGGCTCGGATCTGAACCTCAAAGCGATGTGGCGCGACGGCTTCTTCGCGGAAACCGCCAACAAAGACTTTCAAATCCACATCGGCGGTAAGCTGCAAAACGACTACGGCTGGTTCATGCCCGACAAGAACCTCGCCGCCGCCTTCCCCACGGGGACGCCGGCCGCGCCTGGCCCCGGCCCCAACGCCTGGAACGACGGGTCCGATCTCCGTCGGGCGCGCTTCCGCATGGACGGCACGCTCTGGGAAACCATCGACTTCGTCTTCGAGTACGAATTCGCCCAGACGCAGCAGGTCACCAGCTCCGCCGGCTCGGCGACCACGATCAGCGCCACCGGCCCCACCGACGCCTACATCGACGTCAAGGACCTGCCTTACGTGGGACGATTGCGCCTGGGCCACTTCAAGGAGCCGTTCAGTCTGGAAGACTACGGCACCCAGGATGTGAACCTCACGTTCCTGGAGCGCTCGTCGGCCAACGACGCCTTCAGTCCCAACCGCAACTTCGGCGCGATGCTGTGGAACGACCCGTTCGATCAGCACGTGGTGTACGGCCTCGGCCTTTTCAAGGAAAACACCAACACGAACATCGGCAACGCCTTCGATTACGGAACCGGCTCGGCGGCCTACACCGGCCGGCTCGGCTTCAACCCGTGGTACGACAACAACGGCGCCTGCGTCTTCTTCTTCGGCGGCGCCTATAGCTACCGCATCTACGACGATTCCTCGGCCCTGGACCGCTATCGCTATGCCACGCGCATCCCCATCCGCGTCGGCTCCCCGATCATCCTCGACACGACCTCGCTGGTCGCGCAGGATTCGGAGCTGTTCAACGCCCAGGCGGCGCTGGTTCTTGGGCCGTTCTCGCTGCAAGCCGAGGGGTACGCCGAGCAGGGGATCGGCCTGCAGCGCGGTCTGCTAGCTCCCGGCGTGGCGCGCCTCACCTATCCGGAGCTGAATGGCGCCTATGTCCAGGCGACGCTGTTCCTGACCGGCGAGCACCGCAACTATATCCGGGAAGTCGGCGGCTTCGGCAAGATTCGGCCGCTGGAGCCGTTTTACTTCGTGCCGCGCGGCGGTCCGGGCGGCGGCCTGGGCAACTGCTTCGGCCGGGGCGCGTGGGAGCTGGCCGCTCGGCTCGACTACCTCGACCTCGACAGCGCGGCGTTCGCCTCGTTTGCGGGTGTCAAGGGAGTCAGCGGATCGTCGGTCGCCGCCATTCCGACGGTCGGCTTCGAGCGCGACATCCTGTTTGGGCTGAACTGGTACCTGAATCCCAACGTGAAGATGCAGTGGAACTACGTACATGCGGTGCGCGATGTGGCCGTGCCGAGCATGTCCGGCGACGTGGATGCGTTTGCCATGCGGCTGACGCTGGATTTTTGAAAACCGGGCCAAAAAGGCAATTTCAGCTATGACTCGATATGTCCTATCCCTGCTGTGCGCCGGCGTGGCCGCATCCGCCTGGGCCGCCGATGCGCCGCCACTCGCGCCCGCGCCTTGCGGCCCCACGGTCTGCGTCCCCGAACCGACGACGCGAAAGATCGACAAGGTGATCTACGACCAGAAATGCGTCGAATACTGCCTGCCGCACTGCTCCTTTTGGTCGCTGTTCGGCGGCGGTTGCGGCTGCGCCAGCGGCTGTGGAACGCCGCACGTCCGGCATGTCCTGATAAAAAAGATCGTCCACGAAGATTGTCCGGACGTGAAGTGCGAAGTGCGCGAGGCGCCGTGCGTTCCCGGCCCGTGACCGCACGGCGCCGATCAGCCGATCAGGACCGTGGGGCAGCCCATCACGATCACGCCGCCGTGGGCCGTCATGTCGCCCAGGCGTGCGGCCGGCATTCCGCTGATCAGGACCGTGAAGCAGCCCAGGACGATGACGTCCGGCGGCCCGACGCACACGGCCATGTCCGTGACGCGCGCCGCCGGCAATCCGCCGATCAGCACCGTGGGGGCGCCGGGAGCCACAATGGGACCGCCGACGTGCGGCACCAGAACGGTCACCATCGGACAAACGTGCATGTCGGTGAGCCGCGCGGCAGGCATTCCCATGGCCGGAGCCTCTGTCGTTGGTGTGGGACAGGATTCCAATCCTGTCTCTTGGCAGGACAGGATTGGAATCCTGTCCCACGAGCGCTTACTTCCACTTGTTGACGCCGTTGCCGACGTCGATTCCCAGGGCGAAGAATTTGCGATATTTCTCCGGCGCTTTTTGCGGTTCCGTCATGACGGCGGCCAGCATCACGGCGCCGGCCGCGGCGTGGGCCGTTAGGTGTTCGCCGGGCGGCACGGCGGGGGCATTGGGCGGCGCCAGGCTGCCGCCGCTGAAAAAGGCCGCCATCGCCGCGCAGCCGGCCGGCGCGCCCATCCCCGCCGCTTCCGCCGCCGTGTGGGCCGCCCGCCGGTTTGGCTCGCTGGGGTCGGAAACCCATTTTTCCGCCGCCGTCAGCGCCGGACCCATCGGCGCTGGCGGACTGGCGCCGTAAGCCTGGCGGGCGCACAGACACGCCCACCAGACCGCCTCCCGCTTGGGCAGTGCGTGCGCCAGAAAACGCACCGCGTCCGGGAATTGCTGCTTTTCGATCAGCACGTCCAGGAACGCCCGCGGCGCCATGCCGTCGCGCAGCAGCTTCTTCGCCTCGTCGCCGAGCGGGAAGTAGGGGCGGGGTAACCCCGCCCCTACCACGTCCGCCGCCGTCTTGGCCGTCGCTTTCGCCAATCCGCCGTTGCTCATCGCGGCCTCCTCCTACAGCTTATGCAAATCTTGGGTGCGAGGGAGGTCATCTAAATTCCGTAATCCGAACACATTTAGGAATCGCGGCGTGGTGCGATAGGCCGCCTCGCCCGTTGGGGCATGGTCGGCAGACCATGTCCCAACGGCGCGCTGCACCGCCGCCAGGCCGAGCCGCACCAGCTGACGCAGCGCCGCTCCGGATTCGGCGCCGCGGAGACTGTCGATCTCGTTCTTGCCGATCGGCTGGCGATACGCCACCAGCGCCAGCACATCCAGTGCGGCCGGCGATAAGCGTGCCTCGCGGCCCGCGCCGTAGAGCCGTTCCATCACGCCCCGGAAACGCGGCCGCAGCGCCAGCTCATAACCCTGGTCGCGCGGCTGGATGCGATAGGGCCGACCCTGACGGCGATAGTCGCGGTTCAGCCCTTCGACCAGCTGGGTGAACAGCGCCGGCGTCAGGCCGCGAGCTGCCTCCCCGGCGCGCTCGGCGGTCAGCGGCGGACCGCCGACGAACAGCAAGGCTTCCACAATGCTAGCCAAGGGCGGCGGCGCTTGGCCCGATGCGTCGCTCGGCAGGTCGCTGCTGGAAGCGGCGTCGGCCGGCTCCGACCACGGTTGGGAAAGCCGTTCGCCGTAGGACTTGGCCAACTGCTCGGCCGATGCGTCCGGCTCGTCGGTCATAGTTCCCTCCTTGCGTCGTCGGGAAGGCTTTGGCCGCCATGCACCCACTTTGGGCTGCCCCCCAATAGCTGTGAGCTATTGGGGGGCAGCCGAAGAAACGACATTGCTGATACGACCGTCATTAAACGGACATCCGTTTGACACAGCCTGAATCAGAGCTACCCTTAAATCGACTATGGGATGTAATTCCCAATGAGTACTGGCTTTGCGTTCCGACAGGAAAATTATGGGCGCAGCAAACCTCGCTCCACGCACGGAGCCGCCCGTGGACAAAACGGGTTGTTGGCAAACAGCGGCAGTCCCTGGGAACGGCGGGAATGGCGGCGCCGCCGTGCAGCCGGAAGGACGCTACCCGCCGCTGGAGTGCTTCCTCGAAACGCTTGTTCAGAGCCGGTTGATCGCTTCCAGCGAGCTGCGGATTTTGCTGGACGAGCGCCCCGGACTGGGACGGAACGACACGCCGATCCTGGCGGACGCGCTTCTGGCCCAGGGCTTGGTGACGCCGTACCAGATGCAATGGCTGCTGGCCGGCGAGCCGTTCGGCTTGGTCGTCGGCAATTATCGCGTCCTCGACTGGCTTGGCAGCGGCGGCATGGGCGTCGTCTACAAAGCCGAACACATTCACATGAAGCGGCCCGTCGCGCTCAAGGTGCTATCGGCCGACTGCGACGGCAACGCCGTCTTCATGGAGCGCTTTACAAGCGAAATGCAGGTCCTGGCCACGCTCCGCCATCCCAACATCGTCGAGGCCTACGACGCCGGCGACATGGCCGTGCCGGGCGAGCCGGGCAAGTTGCTGCGTTACTTGGTGATGGAATATGTGGACGGCGACGACCTGGAACGCTACGTGATGGAAAACGGGCCGCTGCCCATCAACGCCGCTTGCGATTTCATCCGCCAAGCGGCCAACGCCCTGCGCCACGCCCACGGCCGCGGCATTCTCCACCGCGACATCAAGCCATCCAACTTGCTGATCGTGGACCTGGCGCCCGGCATTGCGTCTGTCTCTGGGAACCCCTACC
>DATKHW010000336.1:0-3485 GCA_035546275.1 Gemmataceae bacterium | reverse complement strand
TCTTCGTGCAGCGCTTTGCCGGCGAGGTGTTCAATGCGCCGGGGCTGCGGCAGTTCAACACGGTGCTGGATCACTGCCGCGAAGGCGCCAACAAGTACGGGCGCGCCTATGCCGTGATGTACGACTTGTCCGGAATGAAGGCCGGTCAGATGGACCGCGTGAAAGAAGACTGGAAGCTGCTCACGGAAAAGATGCACATCACGGAAGACCCGGCCTATCTGCATCACAACGGCAAGCCGGTCGTGGCGGTGTGGGGCTTTGGCTTCAACGACGGTCGGAAATATACGCTGAAGGAAGGGCTGGACCTGGTCTCGTACTTGAAAAGCACTCCGGCCGGCGGCTGCACGGTCATGCTGGGTGTGCCGACCTACTGGCGAGCACTGGAGCGAGACGCCGTCCACGACGAGGATTTGCTGGAGCTGATCTCCAAGGCGGACATCGTGAGTCCGTGGACGGTGGGGCGCTACGGCACTCCTGAGGAAGCGGCGAAATACGCCAAGAGAACGCTGGAACCGGACCTCGATTGGTGCAAGCAGCACGACAAGGAGTATCTGCCCGTCGTCTTTCCGGGCTTCAGCTGGCACAACCAGAACCCGCGCTTCCCAGTGAATTCGATCCCACGGGTGGGCGGCAAGTTCCTCTGGTCGCAGTACGTCGCCGCCAAAAAGGCGGGGGCGACGATGGTGTATCAAGCCATGTTCGACGAGGTGGACGAGGGCACGGCCATTTACAAATGCACCAACGACGCGCCGGTGGGGGACTCGCCGTTTGCGACGTTTGAAGGTCTGCCCAGCGACCATTACCTGAAGCTCGTGGGCGCGGCGAGCAAGATGATCCGCGGCGACGTTCCCGTTTCCGACGACATGCCGGCGCTGGATGGGCCGAAGAAATAGCCGGCAGGCCATCGCGGTCAAGTCCGCCTCACCCCGGCATCTTGGCCGCCGGGTCGGGTTGCAACATGCCGAAGATGTTGCCTTCCGTGTCCTTGGCGTGGGCCGCCCAGCCGACGCCCGGCACCGGCATCTTGGCAAGCACGATCGTGCCGCCGTTGGCGATGACGGCCGCGACGCTGTCGTCCACGGAGGCCACGCTAATCGTGCAAACGTAGGCGTTGACCGGTTGCCCCTCGGCTGGGGCGGGGCCGCGGCGGAGGAGCAAGCCGCCGTCGATGCCTCGCTGCTCAGCGGAGCCGGTTGTAATCAGCCAGTAATCGACCGGCCCGGCCCACTTCTGGATCGTCCAGCCGAATACGGCGGCGTAGAACTTCGCGGCGCGCTCCGGTTTCTCGGCGTGGATCTCGAAATGAACGACGCGCGACATCGGCGGACCTCCGCAGGTGAGGGGATGTTTCTTCCCCTCCTATATACCGTCAAGCGGCGCCGGATCGCCATCCCAGCTGAGGACCGTTCGCCCCGCAGCATTAGGATCATAAGGTTACAATGCGGACCCGGGAAGCGACACTGATGTGTCGCGGTGCGCGGCTCGCCGCAGTCGATCTTGCACTGCCAGCCACGCATCAGTTTCAGGGGGTCGATCCACGATGATCCGGTCGAGGCCGGCGTCGTCGAGACTATGCAGGGCTGCGTACAACTGTGCAGCGTAAGCGGCCGGATCCATCGGCATCTGCTGCACCACCGATCCGAGCGGCGCCTCTTCCGGCGCGCCAGAAAACGTCATCCAACCAACACGCGCGCCTTTGCACAGCAGTTCCTCAACGCGGTCGCGGCCATTCGGCGTACATTCCAACGGGGTGCGCGGGGCGTAATGTCGCGGCAACATGCCCGGCGACGGCAGAACGGTTTCTATCTTCACCGCCGTCGGTCGCGCGATGGGACCGATCGCCGCTTCCAATTCCGCCGGGCCGATCAGCCCGGGTCGCAGCAGGCGCGGCGGCGACGTGGTAACATCCAGCACGGTCGATTCCACGCCGCCGGTGGTCGCGCCGCCGTCCAGAACCAGGTCGATGCGTCCGGCCAGCCCGCGCAGCACATGTTCCGCCCGGGTCGGCGACAGCTCGGTGGAGCGGTTGGCGCTGGGCGCCGCGATTGGGGCGCCAGTCGCGCGCAGCAGCGCCAGCGCGACGGGATGAGCGGGCACGCGCACCGCCACGGTGGGGCCGCCGGCCGTCGTCGCGTCAGGCACGGCGGCGCCGCGCGGCACGACCAGCGTGAGCGGACCAGGCCAGAAGCGGCGGGCCAGGCGCTCCGCCGGCTCCGGCCAGACCGCCGCGACTTTTGTGACCTCCGCTATGTCCGCGATGTGAACGATGATCGGATTGTTCGCCGGCCGGCCCTTGGCGGCGAAGATGCGCTGCACGGCGCCCGCGTCCAGCGCCAGGGCGCCAAGGCCGTACACCGTCTCCGTGGGAAAAGCGACGAGGCCGCCGCCGCGCAGCACCGCCGCCGCCCGCGCGATCGCAGCCGGTTCCGGCGCGCGGGCGTCCACGGCGATTACTGCGGTCTCCATTCGGTCAAATCATGTAATTGGGCGCGAAGTCGTTCGCGGCCGGCCCTTTGATGCGCAGCGACGGCTTCTCCAGCGACACCACCGTGGACGGCGCCACGCTCTGCGTCAGCCATACGTTGGATCCGATCACCGCCCCTTTGCCGATCACCGTGTCGCCGCCGAGGATCGTGGCGTTGGCGTAGATCACCACGTCGTCTTCCAGCGTCGGGTGCCGCTTCATGCCGCGAATGATGTTGCCGGCTGCGTCGCGCGGGAACGACAAGGCGCCCAGCGTCACGCCCTGGTACAGCTTCACGCTGACGCCGATGTCGCACGTTTCGCCGATCACCACGCCGGTGCCGTGGTCGATGAAGAAGCCCGGTCCGATCCGCGCGCCCGGATGGATGTCGATGCCGGTCCGCTGATGCGCGTGCTCCGTCATCATTCGCGGGATCAGCGGCACGCCCAACAGCAGCAATTCGTGGGCGATGCGATACACCGACACCGCTTCCAGACCGGGATAGCAGAAAATGATCTCGTGATGGCTCTTGGCGGCTGGGTCGCCCTCGAACGCGGCTTGGGCGTCCTGCTCCAGGATCAGCCGCACGTCCGGCAGCCGCTTAAGCAGCTCGACCGTCTTCTGCTGGGCCAGCCCCTCCAGGTCGAGCGGCGCGATGCTGTCATGCGGCTGGAAATCATGTTCGTGCCGCAAAGCCCGGCCGATCTGCTGGGTCAGCGTGTCGTGCAGACGGTCGATCAGGTCGCCGACATGGTACTCGACGTTGCCCAAGTGCAGGTTCTGGCGCCGCCAGTAGCCGGGATAGAGGATGTCGAGCAGATCGGTGAGGATGTCGGCGATCGCCTCGCGGCTGGGCAGCGGCTTGTGGCCGAGGTGGCTGGTCCGGCCGCACTCGGTGTAGGTGGCGACGATGGCGTCGGTGATTTCCGGCAGCGCTTCCTTCAGGCGAATGTCCGTGGCCATGAGATTCTTCCCGTCGGCTGCGCCCCCTCACCCCTTCCCCTCTCCCCCAACTTGGGGG
>DATKHW010000335.1:0-7386 GCA_035546275.1 Gemmataceae bacterium | reverse complement strand
TCCAGGCCCTGGAGTTCGCCCCCCTCAACGTGCTGATCCTGAAGCGCAAGCCGGGCCGGCCCGACCGGCCGGCCGCCCCGGGCCCCCGCCGGCGCTTCGGCAACCCCGACGACGTCTTCGCCCAGAGCCGGCCCAAGAGCGGCCTGGTGACGCAGGCGGAGGTGCGCGCCATCGCCCTGGCCCAGCTCGCCATTCCGCCGGGCGGCGTCGTGTGGGACGTCGGCGCCGGGTCCGGCTCGGTGGCCGTCGAGGCGGCTCAGCTCAGCGATCCCGGCATGGTCTACGCCATCGAGCAGGATGCGGCGGACTACCACCTGATCCTGGCCAATGCGGAGGCGTTCGGCGTGCGCAACCTCAAGCCGGTGCATGGGGCGGCGCCGGCCGTGTTCGCCGGGCTGCCGCCGCCCGACGCCATCTTCGTCGGCGGTCTGGGCCACGAAGTCGGCCGGCTCCTGGAAGCGGCGTGGAAGGTGCTGCGGCCGGGCGGGCGGTTGGCCGTCAACGTGGCGACGCTGGAAAGCCTTAACACGGTTTACGGAGCGCTCAAGGCGCTGACGCGGCCGGTGGAAGTGCTGATGGTGAACGTCGCCCGCGGCGGCGAGCAGCTGGAAACGCTGCGGTTCGAGGCCGTCAACCCGACGTTTTTGCTCACCGTGGGCAAACCTGCCAAGGAGTGAGGCCCCAGGAAATCATGCCGACCGCCGACGCCGTCCTCTGGTCCGAGTTGCTCCGGCGCACCCTGTCCGCTTACGACGAAGCGCTGGTGCGTCAGGTCGCCGCCCGACTCGTCAAGCCGCGCAGCCAGTGGCCGGTCGAGGAGCTGATCGACCGCTGCGCCGCGGCCGTCGAAAATCCGGCCGTGCTGGATCGGCGCCGGGCCGACCTGGAACCGGACGCCCGCCGCCTCCTCGCCCTGATCGGCCATAGCCGGCAGCCGACGTGGGACCTCGGCAATCTCGTCGAAATGACGCTGGCCCTCGGCGCCCCGGACGGCTTGGCTCCGGTCTTCGCCTTGATGCAAGCCGGCCTGCTCTTTCCCCGGCTGCCCGAGAGCGGCGCGGTTCGGATCAAGACGTTCGAGCAATGGCTGGCCTTTCCGACCGCGACGGGTCTGGCCGTCTTCACGACGCCCTTGATCGCGTCGCGCGCCGTCGGAGAGGACCTGGAATTGCCGGACCTCTCCTCAAAGGATGAAGGCGGAAGGACGAAGGATAAAGGAAAGCAAGGCGATGCTGCCCATTCCTCCTTCCTCCTTCCTCCTTCCTCCTTCCAAGAGGCCGACGGCCTGGAATGGCTGCTTCGCATGGCGGTGCTATGGCAGCAAACGGCCACGGCGCCGTTGCGGCGGACGCAGCAGGGCGATTTCTTCAAGCGCGATCTGGATCGGCTCAGTCAGGATCCGCTGCTCAACGGCCCGCCGCCCGATAGGCTGACCGACGTGCCGGACATGGGTTTTCTCACGGCCGTGCTGGCGGAGCGCGTCGGCGTGCTGCGGGAAGTGGAGGGCGACGTCTGCGTCGGATCGCTGCCGGGGGAGTGGGACACGGGCCTGGCGCCGTCGCTGGAGGCGATCTGGTCGCAGCTGCCGCGGCTGCGGGCGTGGAACCCGATCGACGGCTGGCGCGGCGGCGAGACGCCGGCCGGCAATCCGTTTCCGTCGGCGTATCTGCTCGCGTTCCTGCTGCTGGCCCGGGCGCCGGCCGACGCCTGGATCGATCCCGAGGCGGTCGAAAAATGGCTGAACGCCCATCATCCCTACTGGAAGGATGAATTTCTCCGGCCGTCGCGCCGCGAGCCGTGGGTGCAGACGTTTTTGCTGGGCGCGGCGTATCCGCTGCGGCTGGTGCAAGCGTCCCCTCTCACCCTACCCTCTCCCCCGTCGGATGGGGGAGAGGGTAGGGTGAGTGGGGACGCCTGGCGGGTGCGGCTGTCGCCGACCGGCCGCTGGCTGCTCGGCCTCGGCGAAGCGCCGTCGCTGGAAAGCCCCTACTCGCAAACGCTGCTGGTTCAGCCCAATCTCGAAATCATCGCCTACCGCCAGGGTCTATCTTCGGCGTTGATCGCCAAGCTGACGCGCTTTGCAACCTGGAAAAGCCTCAGCACGGCCTGCACGCTGCAGCTGGAACCGGACGCCGTTTATCGCGCCCTGGAAGCGGGCGAAAGCTACGATTCGATTCGCCAGGCCCTGGAGCAGCACAGCTCCAAGGCGCTGCCGAACGCGGTGCTGGACCTGCTGCGGACCTGGTCGAACAAACGCGAGCGGATCACCATCTATCCCGCCGCGACGCTGCTGGAGTTCGCCACGCCGGAGGACTTGCAGGAGGCGCTAGCCCGTGGCGTGCCGGCCGTTCGCATCTCCGACCGCATGGCGGTGGCAGCGAGCGAGGATGCGATGGAATTCCGCCACTTCCGCCTGAGCGGCACGCGCGATTACGCCCTGCCGCCGGAACGGTGCGTCTCGGTCGAGCCGGACGGCGTGACGCTGACGGTGGACCTGGCCCGCTCCGACCTGCTGCTGGAAACGGAGCTGCCGCGCTTCGCCGAGCGCCTCGACGGCTCGGCGTCAAGCGGAACGCGCCAATACGTCCTGACGCCGGCTTCGCTGGAAGCGGCCCGCTCGGTCGGCATGACGCTGGCGACGCTGGAACTATGGTTCCAGCAGCGGACGGGCGCACCGCTGCCGCCCGCGGCGCGCCTGCTCATGACGGGCGGCGAAACGCCGCCAGCGCGGTTCCAGCGGCATCTGGTGCTGCACGTGGCGGACGAGGAGACGGCGGACGGGCTGATGCAATGGCCGCAGACGCGCGAGCTGATCGCGGCGCGGCTGGGGCCGACGGCGCTGGCGGTGGAGGAGGAGCAGGCGGCGGAATTGCGGCGGCGGTTGAAGGAGGCGGGGGTGGAGGCGGTGGAGTGAAGCTGATATAAGTGAGTGATACGCTGTTGTTGCGCGGCTTTACTTAAGATGCTTACCGACCTCCAACGCAAGCTGTGGGCGACCTACGAAGGAGCGGAAGCTCGCGCCCCACGCGCCGAGAAGATGCGGGCCCTTGACGCGTTTCTCGACGCCCTTGTTGCTTCGCCTCCCTCGGAGTGGTTTCCTTGGGCGAGAGCAATTGCCGAGCAGGTCGTGGACCAGGGCGCTGATTTCGTTATCCGTCGGCCGCTGTTCGAGCGGGCTGTTTTTCCCGCATTGCGGGCCGGCTTTGAAGCTCGCCTACCCGGCTGTGCGCGCTGGCTGGCCGGGCTTTCCCAACACTTGCTCCACTGTCCCCAGTGCCGCGAGAACCTTCCACCACAAGAGAGATCGGAAATGGGGCTGCTGCGGGCAGCGATCCGGCAGTATGCCAGCGACCGCCGCTCACGCCTGCGCTTGATTGACAAGATCGCTTATCAGTTGCGTTACGCACTGCATGAGCTGCCTTCTGGGGTCCTTTATGGCTTGGA
Source organism: Gemmataceae bacterium (assembly GCA_035546275.1). Classification (GTDB taxonomy): domain Bacteria; phylum Planctomycetota; class Planctomycetia; order Gemmatales; family Gemmataceae; genus UBA4732. The sequence goes on along the minus strand of DATKHW010000335.1, from coordinate 3,942 downwards.
CGGCGCTTCGCCCGAACAGTGTTTGCAGCTTGAGGAAGAGTTGGAGGAGTTTTGTCGATTTTTGTCGTGTGAGAAAATGGAAGAACGCTATGCCGAGTTAGTTCGAGACGGTCGCATGCATTTCCGGGCATACCGTGAGTATCTCTTGGATCAGGGCCATTATCACAGTTATGCGGCTTACTTGGCCCGCAAGGAGCGATCGATGCAATGACCACTGAACGCGATCGCTTTTTGCAACGTGTCGGCCGCGCCGTCGCCGACGGCAACCGCGTTGGCGGCGCTCCGGCTCTCCCCGAGCGCGGCGGCGTTGGCTACCAGGGCGCGGGCGCCGATCCGGTCGGCTGCTTCCGTAAGGAATGCACCGCCGCCGGAGGATTCGTGCATGTCGTCGCCGATCCGGCGGCGGCCGCCGAAGCCGTCGTAAAGCTGCTGGGCGAGCGCTCCGTCCGCCGCGTGCTGCTCGGCGATGGGCCGGTCCTGGATGCGCTGGCTCTGCCCCCCCGGCTTGCCGCGGCCGGCGTCGAGGCGATTGCCGGCCGCGACGGCTTTTTCGCCGCGGACGCCGGGATCACCGGCGTCGATTATCTCGTCGCCGAGACCGGCAGCGTCGCCCTGCTGACCCGGCCGGATCAGCCGCGTTCGCTCAGTCTTCTTCCGCCGATCCATATCGCCGTCGCCGACCGCAGTCAGCTCTTTCCCGATTTGTTCGATCTCTTTGAGGCGCGTTTGTGGGCCGAGCGGCAGGGGCTGCCGTCGTGTCTGTCGCTCATCACCGGGCCGAGCAAGACCGGCGACATCGAGCTGCGCCTTGTCACCGGCGTCCATGGGCCGGGTGAAGTCCACGTCGTTCTTGTGGACGGCGAATCCTTGTTGCCGCAGAGGCAAAGCGTATAATCGCCCGCAAAGACGGCGGCAATTTCAACGAAAAGCGCTCTTATAGAGGAAAAACAACTTGTACCCGACTCCCCTGAGGCGACTGGCGACGACAAGGAGTCGTTTACCCGATGCCTCAGCTTGATGACCGGCCGCAGATCGGGCTGCCAAATCCTGCGCGCCGACGGTAGGATGCGGGCGCCGTGCGCTGAATGAATCATTGGAAGATCGGGGAAAGGGGGATTCTGCCATGACGGCGGAGCTTATGCAAGAGCGGCCGATTGCGGCATGGATGCAGGTTCTGGAAATCATCGAAGAGGCGCTGGCGCGACGCCTCGCGGAGGTGGAGGACCCGCCGCCGGCAGTCGGCGACGTTGGTTCGCCGGCCCAGACGCTGTTGCAGGCGCTGGACGAGCGATTAACCGTGATGCAGGGGCGCCTGGATCAGGCGGAGCGAGACGCCGCGGAAGCCGACGATCCGCTGCGAACGGAAACCGAGGCGTACCAGCGCTGGACCGAGACCATGACGGCGGCGCGACGGCGGTTTGCGGACTGGGCGGCGAGTCTGCGCTAATCAGACGCCGTCGATGGCAAAGAAGGGGAACGTCAAGCCATGGTGCGCATTGGGATCGCCGGCGTCGGCTTCATGGGCATGATTCACTATCTGGCGTCGCGGCAGGCGGCCGGCGCCCGCGTGACCGCCATTTGCAGCCGCGATCCCAAAAAGCTGGCCGGCGACTGGCGCGGCATCCGCGGCAACTTCGGCCCGCCCGGCGAACAAATGGACCTCGGCGCCGTCCACCGCTTCGGACGCTACGAGGACCTGCTGGCCGACCCCGATGTGGATCTCATCGACATCTGTTCGCCCACGCATCTGCACGCCGAGATGGCGCGGGCCGCCCTCAAGGCGGGCAAGCACGTCCTGGTCGAGAAGGCGATCGCCCTGCGGCCGGACGAAGCCGACGCCATGCTGCGCGACGCGGTGGACGCCAAGCGGCTGCTGATGGTCGCCCACGTGCTGCCGTTCGTGCCGGAATTCGCGTTCGCCGCGGAGGCGGTGCGCAGCGGCCGGCATGGCAAGCTGCTGGGGGCGCATTTCACGCGCGTCATCTCGAAGCCGGATTGGTCGGCTGATATCGGCGACGCGGCCAAGACCGGCGGCCCCGCGGTGGATTTGCACATCCACGACACGCACTTCATCGGCCTGATCGCCGGTGTGCCGGCCCAGGTTTTTTCGAGCGGTCTGCTCGGCGCCGGCGGCGCAGTGGACTATCTGACGACGCAATACCTCTACGGCCCCGGCGGCCCCGCGGTGTCCTGCTCGAGCGGCGCCGTGGCGATGAAAGCCCGGCCGTTCGTCCACGGCTATGAAATCTATCTGGAGCAGGCGACGTTGGCGTTTGACGGCGCCACGCCGCTGCGCGTGCTTCATGCGGACGGCCGGACGGAACGGCCCGATCTTCAGGGAGGCGAGCTGACGGCGTTCACATCCGAGATCGACGCGGCGGCGGAAGGCGTTCGCCAGGGCAAGACTCCGGACTTGCTGAGCGGCAAGCTGGCGCGGGACGCCTTGCTGCTGTGCCACAAGGAATGCGAGTCGGTCCGCACGGGCGCGATAGCGGCGGTTGGATAGAGACTGGCGACTGTCGATCCTCGGTTGAAACGGAGCGCGGGCCGTTCAATTCGAGGCGGCCGACGCTTCTCCAAGCAGTTCCAGGCGGATAACGTGGCGAAGGCTCACCAGGTGAGTGGCTTGCGCGATCGTGGCGTCTTCTTTGGAAGGAATGCCAATGACAAGTTCCGCCAGCCCGAGCATGACCATGTCGGGATGGCGCACGTCATAGGTCATGCCTCCGCTGGTCACGATCCGGAACGGATGAAAATCGGCGGCTTTGAGGCGGGCCTTTATTCCTGCAGGGGACATGACCTGCTCCTACTCTTCATGCACGGCTGGCACAGCCGCAGCGCTCCGTCCTTTGCGATGTGCCACGGCCGCGCCGGCCGCGTCCGCTCACCTTCTGGGTCGGACTTAATCGTCGTCTGATAGCAAGAAATCAGCAGCGTCCACGCTGGCGCCGGGTTTACGGCCTTTCTTGCGCGGCTGCGGCTTTTCCAAGCCCGCCTTTTCCAGCAGCGATTGGCCCATCAGGTCCTCTTCCAGCTCCTCCTCGAGGGCGCTCTGCCCGGTCGGCATATCATACTCGATGAGATATTTGCGCCGGCGTCCAATGCTCAGCTCGTCGCGGGGATGCAGCACCTTCTCCTGGACGCGCGTGCCGTTGACCTTGACGCCGTTGGTGCTGTTGAGGTCCTTGACGTACCAGTAGCCGTTGCGGAAATACAGCTGACAGTGCATCCCCGAAATGTCCGGGAAACGCAGCGGGATGTCGCACGTTTCCCGCCGGCCGACGGTCATGACTTCCCGGATCAGCGGAATGGGATCGCCGCCCCCCTGCGGCGTCAGCTCCCCGTTGACCTTCCGATTCATGATGCATCCCCCGACTGAGCTGCCGCGCCAAACACGCATGAAGGATGAAGCCGACGAAATCGATTCGGCGCGGACGGCGCTGATTTGCCCGAAATGGGCGACTCCTGCATTATAAATCCGCCCAGGCTTGCGTGAAGGGAAAAAACCGCTCACAATGACCAACCGGAACGCTTTGCGCCGGAGCCGTGTCATGCCTGCCGATTCCACCGTTTGTGCCGACGCCGACCGGCGCTACTGCGCCTTCAGCCGTTTCCTGCGCGAGCGCTTCGGCGGCCGCGTCCAGCGCGTCACCATCGACGCCGGCTTCACCTGCCCCAACGTGGACGGCACGGTAACGACCGGCGGCTGCGTCTATTGCGACAACCGCAGCTTCAGCCCCAACCGCCGGCTCCCCCGCACCACCGTTCGGAATCAGGTTGAACGCGGCGTCCAGCTGCTTGGCCAGCGCTACGGTGTGGAGCGATTCATTGCCTATTTTCAGGCGGCCACCAACACGCACGCCCCCGTTGAACGACTGCGCCGGCTCTACGACGAGGCGCTGGACCACCCGCAGATCGTCGGCCTCGCCGTGGGCACACGTC